>JAUZRN010000007.1 GCA_030950375.1 Rhodothermus sp.
TCGCATTTAATCGTCGGGTCGGTTGCGTATGCGGAGCCGTGCGCGTCGTGGTTTGAGCCGGCCTGTGAGGGGACGCGGGTGTTTTCGGTGGTGGACACGTCTTTGGGTTGGGTGACGGGTCGGTTTGGGGTGTATCCGGCGCTGTATCAGGAGAAGGTGGTTCCCGGCCGCTGGGCAATGCTGGACGTGTTGCCGAGCCGGAAGCTGGCGGCGGTGGTGTATGAGTTGGCGCCGGAGGTGCATTTTTACCGGGTTTATCGGGAAGGGGGCGAGTTGCTTGGGCGTGTGCCGTTGTTTCATGCTCAGTGGCGGCCGCTCACGGAGGCTATAGCGCCGACGCTGTCGCGGGAGGCGATGCAGGCGATGGCGTTGCAGGTGTCGCATATGCGTGGGGTGTATTTTGTGGGGGACACGTTGGTGCTGGCGCATTTTCAGAATTTGAGGCCGGAGTATTATGTGGGGACTGGGATTGATCCGATGGCGGTGGAGGCGTACGGGGTGTTGGTGTCGTTGTCGGGCGTGTGGCAGCAGGCGCTGGAGCTTCCGGGCCCGGTGCTGGGGCGAGACGAGGCGTTTCATCTTTACCTTCGCTTGTCGGACGAGCCGGGGCATCGGTTGATCGGGCGCTATCGCGTCGAGGTGCGGCGGTAATGGACTTCCCTGAAGTGTCCTCGGGCACCTCATAGGATGCCGGATAGCCCCTGGGGTCCTCACTGGTGCGTATTTTTCGTGCCCCATGTACCGCCGTTCTACCAACGAACGCGTTACGAGAAGGGCCTTACAGGTCTTTTTCCAGTCGCAGGCGATAATCGCGATAGAACGTGTTGTAATCGGCCCGGGTGACTCGGAATCCCTCGGTAAGCCCCAGCACGGCCATGCCGGGATGGCGATTGGGGAACGTATCATAGGCGAAGCGCCGGTAGCCTTTCTGGCGGGCCCGTTCCATCATGACGTACAGTAGCTGGCGAGCAATGCCCTGTCGTCGATATTCGGGCAATACGCCTCCTTTGGCGCTGTAGAACGTACGGCGGTTTTCCCGATAGCCAATCTTGAATCCAACCGGTACGCCATTTACCCGGGCCAGCAGAATCATCAAATCCTCCCGATCGAACGTATTGATAATACGATCCTCATCAAAAATGGCCCGGTTCAACGTTCGGATTACGTCCAGTTGCTCCAACCCGACCTCTTCGATGGTCAGGATGGCGCCCTGCTGCACCGCTTCGCGATAGCGTTCCATCGTCAATCCCCGGACGATAGCGCAGAAGAGCCTGGAGCAGAAAGTTCATGAACAGGAGGGGCATCCGGTTCCTCTACCAGCACCCAGGGTTCCAGAATTTCTTCCGGAAGGTTTTCCAGAAACCGACTGGGACTGGTCAGATACGATCCGGTCCCCGCCTGGTAGCGCACCATTGGATAGGAGATGAACAGATATTCGCGTGCGCGTGTAACGGCCACGTAGAGCAATCGCAGCTCCTCGTCGAGCGCCTCCGGATCATTTAAGGCATAGGCCGACGGCAACACGCCCTCCAGTGCATGGATGACGAATACCGTATGAAACTCCAGGCCTTTGGCCGAATGGATGGTCGATAGCACCAGTGGCGGTTCGTCCTCAACCATGGGCTCCACCTCCAACGCGGTCAGCTCCAGGGGGTCCAGCACGAGGGCTTCCAGAAAAGCGCTCCGGCGCTGAAAACGTGCGCTCAGGCTAACCAGGTGCTCCAGATCCTGCAACCGCCGCGGATAGTCTTCATAGTACCGCCGTTCGCACAGGGGCTGGTAGTAGTGAAGGAGTTCTGTTAGCTGCGCCTCCAGGGGCAGTTCGGTTTCCCAGAGCTGGCGCAACAATGTGAACAACCGGATCAGCGCTTCGGCATAGCGGGGCGAAAAAGGCCGTTCCTCCAGCGTAAACGGGGCCACGTCGGCCGACGTAATCCATGCGATCAACCGCTGGGCCGTACGGGGACCGATGCCTTCGATCAATTGCAGCACACGATTCCAGGCAGCCGCATCCCGGGGATTCTCAAGCAGGCGCAGGTAAGCAAGCAGGTCTTTTACGTGCGCCGCCTCACTGAGCTTAAGCCCCCCGTACTTCACATACGGAATGCCACGCCGGTTGAGTTCCAGTTCCAGGTCAAAAGCATTGTGGCTGCTCCGGAACAGTACGGCCATCTGATGCAGGGGCACGCCCTGCTCCCGCAGCGTCAGAATCATCTGACAGACGAAGCGGCTTTCGGTGCGTTCATCCGGTGCCGGAATGATAGCCGGCCGCTCGCCCTGTTTGCGTTCGCTGAAAAGCACCTTATCGTAGCGGCGATGTGCCCGCCGGATAATGCGATTGGCCAGATCCAGGATGGGTTGCGTCGAACGATAGTTCTGCTCCAGTTTCAGGATCCGGGTGCCTGGGAACAGGCGCGGAAACTCAAAGATATTGCGGAAATCAGCCCCACGGAAGCGGTAAATCGACTGGGCATCATCGCCCACGGCCATCACGTTGCCGTGCACGGCGGCCAGGTGCTGCACGATCTGAGCCTGTAGACGGTTGGTATCCTGGTATTCATCGACAAGCACATGGCGACAGCGGGCTGCGACCTGACGATGTACCTCAGGGTGATGGGTAAACAGCTCGATTGTGCAGATCAGCAGGTCGTCATAGTCCATCAGTCCGTGCTGGCGTTTATAGCGTGCGTAGTCTTCCCGCAGGGCCTGCAGGGCCTCCAGATGTTCCAGAAACTGCGGATAACGAGCCTCCAGGATGACGCTCAGATCTACCTCGGGCTGACTGGCCGCGGCCGAAAAAATGGATTGAATTGTCTGCTTGCGAGGGAAGCGGCGGCGACTCCGGTGCAACCCCCGGGCCGTTCGCAATAGATCAATGACGTCGGCCGCATCCGAAGCGTCCAGCACGGTAAAGTTCGACGGATAGCCCAGCCGGCCGGCATAGCGTCGGAGCAATCCCAGGCAGAATGCATGGAACGTTCCTCCCTGCACCCGCTCGCAGCGTCCATCGAGCAGGGCAGCAGCACGTGCCAGCATTTCACGAGCGGCACGTCGGGTGAAGGTGAGCAGTACAATTTCTTCGGGCGGCGTTCCGGTTTCGACAAGGTAAGCCACCCGATAGACCAGCGTACGCGTCTTACCCGTACCAGCACCAGCCACGACCAGCAGCGGCCCCCCACCCGCTGTTACAACCGCATACTGCTGTGGATTGAGCTGACCCGCATAGTCAACTGTCAGACGAACGGCCGGGGCATCAGCTTCTGGCCTCAAAATGAAGCGGCGCGCCATCCTGATCGACGAAGCGTGTTTTGTCTTTTCTCAACGCTACGCTACAGACCGTGATCCGATCTTCAGCTTTTTCGTAGAAGGACTGGCTTACGCGTGCGTTTGTTTATAGATTAGAAAAACAGTCCACTGTACAGGGCTGCCCTGTGCAACAAAGGTCGGCCGCCATCCGTTTCTGCTCGGTCTGTAGATCCGGTGGCTGTAAGCTTTTATAACATCTATGGGTAAAGTCATTGCAATAGCCAACCAGAAAGGGGGCGTAGGCAAAACGACCACCGCGATCAACCTGGCCGCTTCGCTGGCCGCCATTGAGCATCCAACGTTGCTGATCGACATCGATCCGCAGGCCAACTGCTCTTCGGGAGTAGGCATCACCCCACGATCGATCCAGAAATCGACGTACGAGGTGCTCATTGGCGATATTTCCCTGGAAGAGGCCATTCAGGCGACGGAACTCCCTTTTCTGGAAGTTGTCCCCAGCCACATTAATCTGGTCGGTGCTGAAATCGAGATGATTGATGTGATGGAGCGCGAGCGCATTCTGGCCAACGCATTGCGCCGCGCCCGTCGCAAGTACGACTTTGTCATCATCGACTGCCCCCCCTCGCTGGGACTGCTAACGCTCAATGCGTTGACCGCAGCCAACTCGGTGCTGATTCCCGTCCAGGCCGAATACTTTGCCCTGGAAGGGCTGGGGCAGCTACTCAATACGATCAAAATTGTACGACAGCACCTGAATCCCGAGCTGGAAATTGAGGGGGTATTGCTTACCATGTTCGATACGCGGCTGCGTCTGTCCAACCAGGTGGCCGAAGAAGTGCGTCGCTATTTTGGTGACAAAGTCTTTCGAACCATCGTGCAACGTAACGTACGGCTTTCCGAGGCTCCGAGCTTTGGTCGTCCCGTGTTGCTCTACGACATCACCAGCATCGGTGCCCGCAACTACATGGCACTGGCCCGTGAAATCATCCAGAACAATCAGCGCTTTCTCCTGCCTGAATCGCCTTCCGAAGAAGCCTCCACCAACGGGCTGTCTATCCCAGCAGGCCGGCGTTCTCCCGCGCCGTCCTCCAACATAACGCCGCTTCGGCAAGAGCCTGAACGTGACACTTAAGCAAGCATACATAGATTTATGGCCGCGAAAAAGGTAGCCCTGGGGCGTGGGTTAAACGCCCTGCTCCCTAACGTGAATCAGGAAGCATCGCCGCCTGAGGAAGTGTCGGGCGTCGAGACGCCGAAAAGCCGTCTCTATCACTTTGAAGACCGGCTTCGGTTGCTGGGTCGTGTGGCCGAAATCGAGATCGACCGCATCCGTCCCAATCCCTACCAGCCCCGTAAGGACTTCGACGAGGAGGCACTTGATGAGCTGGCCCGCTCCATCGCTCAGCTCGGTATCATTCAACCCATTACGGTGCGAGCCCTGGGCAATAATGAATTCGAGGTGATCTCGGGCGAGCGACGCCTGCGGGCAGCACGCCGGGCTGGTCTAAAACGCGTGCCGGCCTATGTGCGGGAAGCAGACACGGAAGAAATGCTGGAAATGGCGCTGGTCGAGAACGTCCAGCGTGAAGAACTAAACCCGATTGAAGTAGCCCTGGGCTACCAGCGACTGATTGAAGAGTGTGGGCTGACGCAGGAACAAGTGGCGGAAAAGGTTGGCAAAAACCGCACAACTGTTGCCAACTTCCTGCGCTTGCTCAAGCTTCCTCCGCGCATTCAGGCCAGCTTGCGCGATGGCACCATCACTACCGGCCATGCCCGTGCGCTGATCGGCCTGCCTGAGTCTGTTCAGCTTCGTCTGCTGCAGGAAATTGAAACGAAGCAGCTTTCCGTTCGAGAAGTCGAGGAACGCGTACGTGCCTGGCATCGCCGGCAGGAACGCAAGGCCGACGCCAAAGGCACTACCATCCCGGCCGAACCTGATCCTGAAACGCTGCAGCTCCGCGACTACGAAGATCGCCTGCGACGGCGATTGGGCACCCAGGTGCACATCCGTCACCGATCGGGTAACCGCGGCGGCCGCATTGAGATTGCTTACTTCTCCAATGAAGAGCTGGAGCGCCTGCTAAACCTGCTACTGGCCGAATGAACGGGAACGGCTTGCTCCTCACAGGCCTGTTGTTTGTCGTCTCATCCCCTGCGCTGCCCGCCACCGACTCAACGCATTCGCCTCAGGGGGCGCTCTGGCGAGCCCTGGTCCTGCCGGGCTGGGGACAGGTTTATAATCGTCAGTACTGGAAAGTCCCGTTTGTCTATGCCGGATTGGGCGGCTTTGTGGCGCTGGCGCGCTTTATGAACGAGCGCTATCTGCTCTATCGCCACGCCTATCTGTATGCCATCGCACCCGACCGTTATCCGCAATACCGCAACGAAGGCGAACGCTTTCGAACTGTCATTGAGGCAGGACGTGCGGATCTGCTACGCCAGTACCGCGACCGCTATCGCCGCAACCGAGACCTTTCTTACATTGCGCTTGGCTTATGGTACGGCCTGACTGTGCTGGATGCCTACGTCCATGCCCACCTGTATGACTTTGATGTAAGCGAAAACCTACAACTTACCGTACATCCTATCCCGACCGGCGCCGGCCTTCACCTGCGCTGGCAATTTTAAAATCGATTTTCTTTTCTGCTTAAATTTTACGATCTTCCCGCAGATGAACAGCCCGGCCTGCAGGGAAAAACGTAGCGATTATGGCACGTATCGTCTATGCGCTGAGTGGCCAGGGGCGCGGCCATGCTTCGCGCGTGCTGGCCATCGCACAGGCGCTCCGCGAGCGCGGCCATGAACTCCGCTTCTGCTGTGGCGGTACGGCCCGTACCGTACTGGAAGCCTGTGGCGAGACGGTCTGGCCTGTTCCCACCCTGCGCCAGGTCCTTCACGGCAACCGCATGCGCCTGCTGGCCACGCTGCAGGCCAACCTTCCCGTACTTCGCCGCCTGCGCCAGCTACTTGATGAGCTGACTGAAACGCTGGCGACCTTCCGCCCTCACCTGGTAATCACTGACTTTGAAGCACTCACGCCACGCGCCGCTGCACGCCTGGGACTTCCAGTACTCTCCTTTAATCACCAGCAAATCGTTACCGAAACGCGCTACAACCTTCCGCTGCGTTACTGGAAAGATGCGCTGCTTGCCCATCTGGCCATTCACCTGATTGCCCCCCGAAAGCCTCTCCATGTGTTACTGACTTCGTTTTACTTCCCGCCCCTGCGCCACCCGGAACGCACCACCCTCATTCCCCCGGTTATCCGTCCAGAAGTCCAACAGCTAACCCCTGTCGAAGACGGACCTGTACTGGTCTATTTCAACCAGCCAGAAGGCATCGACCATCTGCCCGATATGCTGGCCCGTCTGCCTGCATCGTTCATCCTCTACAACGTACCCCCACCGGTCCATGCCGCTGACTATCCTAATCTGACGTTTAAGACGCCCTCGATCGATGGTTTTCTGGAGGACCTGGCCCGCTGTCGGGCAGTCCTCTGCACCGCAGGCTTCACACTGATCAGCGAGGCGTTATATCTTGGCAAACCGCTACTGGTAGTCCCCAACCGAGGGATTTTCGAACAGACGCTCAACGCCCTGTTTCTGGAACGTGAAGGCCTGGGGAGCGCTGTCCTCGACCGTGAGTTGCAAGCCGAAGATGTTCAGCGTTTTCTGGCAACCTGCCCGCACTACCGGGAACGCCTGCGGTCGTATTCACTACGCTGTGGCAACGAGAAAGCCCTGCATTGCATCGAACGACTGCTGAGACGCCTGGAAATCAGTAGTTATCGCGGCAAGCCTTTGCGAACCATCCGTGAAAATACCGTCCTTTCGTCCTATTAAAGCGGAGAAAAAAATGCGCCGAAGATCCTTGTTCTTCCTGTTGCGTTTTAGCGCAAGTTTAAAGATGCTGCCCCAAATGTAGAATCAACTGCAGGATATGCCCATGTCTGACGCGGCCCGTACGCCACAAGAACGGCTGGAGGCTCAAGTGTCGACTTCTGAGCCCAGCTTGTTCGCCAAATGTCATAAGTTTTTTGCCCCGGACGGCGACTACGCGCGCGTACGTGCAGCCGGCCTGTACCCGTACTTTCGTCCGATTGAGCGCAACGAAGGGACCCGTGCGATCATCAACGGCCGAGAGGTCATCATGGCCGGCTCCAATAACTATCTGGGGCTTACCTCGGACCCTCGGGTTAAAGCAGCGGCCATCGAAGCCATCCGCAAATATGGAACGGGCTGTACGGGAAGCCGCTTCCTCAATGGAACGCTGGATCTGCATCTGGAGCTTGAGGAGCGCCTGGCCCGCTTCATGGGTCGAGAAGCCTGCATTGTGTTCTCGACCGGCTACATGACGAACATGGGCGTGATCCAGGCGCTTACCTCTAAAAATGACATCATCTTTTCGGACAAAGACAACCACGCCAGCATCGTTGCCGGAACGCAGGTGAGCCTGGCCGACACTGTGCGCTACCGACATAACGACCTGGATCATCTGCGTCGTTTACTTGAACGAGCCCATGCCGAACGCCCCGAAGCGGGGAAGTTGATCGTCACGGATGGGGTCTTCTCAATGAGTGGCGTGATTGCCCGAGTACCCGAGCTGATGGAACTGGCGGAGGAGTTCGGCGCTGCGTTGATGCTGGACGATGCCCACGCTGTCGGTGTAATAGGCCCGGGCGGCCGCGGCTCGGCCGCCTATTTCGGTCTGGAGCAGAAAGTGCACCTGACAGTTGGCACCTTCTCGAAGAGCTTTGCCTCGCTGGGGGGCTTCTGTGTGGGCGACCGCGACGTCATCGAGTATATCCGCCATACCAGTTCAGCCCATATCTTTTCGGCCTCCATGCCCCCGGCCAACGTGGCCACTGTGTTAAAATGCCTGGATATCATTGAGCAGGAACCGGAACGACTGGAGCGACTCTGGAAAATCTCCGATTACATGCGCGAAGGGTTCCGTAATGCGGGCTTCAACGTCTGGACCAGCCAGACACCGATCATCCCCGTGGTGATCGGCGATATGATGACCTGCTTTCGCTTCTGGCGAGAGCTGCTGGAAGAAGGTGTATTTGTCAATGCGGTAGTTCCGCCGGCCGTACCCCCCGGACAGGCCCTGATGCGGACCTCGTTCATGGCCACACATACCGACGAAGAACTCGACTACATCCTCGAAGCCTTCTACCGCGTCGGAAAGCGACTGGGTGTCATTCAGGCCAATGGAAGCTGTTGAGCTTGCCCCAACAGGCACCGTAACCTCCCCCGTACAGGTGGTGCCTGCGCAGCGCCGGCGCCTGCTGCGTAAATTTATCGATTTGCCCTATCAGCTTTACCGGGACAATCCCTACTGGGTCCCCCCCCTGCGGCGCGATGTAGCTGAAACGCTCTCCGCCCGCAAAAATCCTTTCTTCGAACATGGTCAGATTCAACCATTTCTGGCCCTTGATGGAACGGGCCGCGTCGTTGGCCGCATCGCGGCCATTGTTAATGGCATGCATCTGAAAAAGTACCACGATGGCGTCGGCTTCTTTGGCTTTTTTGAGTGCGTGCCCGACTTTGCCGTGGCACGCGCGCTCTTCGACGCAGCTGCCGAGTGGCTACGTCAGCAGGGATTGCAACGCATGCGCGGCCCGACCAATCCTTCCCTTAACGATGTTGCCGGCCTGCTGGTTAACGGCTTCGACCGGGCTCCTTCCATTTTGATGCCCTATAATCCGCCCTACTATGTTGAGTTTCTGGAACGGGCGGGCTTCACGCGGGTCATGACCATGTGGGCCTATTACGTCCATAAAAAGTATCTGCGGGCCGAAAAGCTACGTCGGGGTGCCGAGCTCATCCGACGGCGCTACCCTTCGGTCACCCTACGCACGCTTGATATGCGCCGCTATGACGAAGAAGCACGGACCGTGCTGGATATCTACAACGACGCCTGGTCTGAAAACTGGGGCCACGTGCCCATGACGAAAAATGAATTCCAGCACCTGGCCCGTGCCATGAAACAGATCATTGATCCGGAGCTGGTTTTTATTCTGGAAGACAACGGACAACCCATAGGCTTCTCAATGCTACTTCCCAATCTCAACCAGGCGCTTCGACTCGTTCGTAATGGCCGGCTGTTTCCGTTCGGATTGGTCAAAGTGCTACTGGCCGCCCGACTGGGTGCTATTTACGAAACCCGAATGCCGCTGATGGGCATTCGCAGAAAGTACCATGGACGCGGCTTCGATGCTTTGCTCGTGCTGGAAACGATCGAGCGTGGACAGCGTCGCGGCTATGAAGCCTGTGAAATGAGCTGGGTACTCGACACCAACAAGGTGTTGCTGAACGCTCTCCATCACCTCGGAGGCGTTGTAGATAAGGAATATGCACTTTTTGAGCGTCCTCTCTAAACCCATCCGGTTCGTCTACTTCGACCTGGACGATACGCTGCTCGACCATCGTGCAGCCGAGCAGGCGGCCCTGACCGATGTAAAGGCCGCCTTTCCGGACGTATTTGCCCACGTGCCCCTGTCCACCCTACATCAGGCCTACCATACGATCAACACGGAACTCTGGGCGCAATACCAGCAGGGAGCCATTGACCGTCCCCGACTGATACACGCCCGATTTGCACGACTAATTGAGGCGTTGAATCTGCATCATATCACCCCGGAAGCGCTCAACGCCTGCTACATGGCGCGTTATCGGCAGCACTGGCGCTGGATACCCGGTGCCCGCAAGGCGTTTCTGACCATCGCCCGCTATTTACCCGTAGGCATTCTAACCAACGGCTTTGCCGCCGTGCAACATGCCAAGTTGGAACGTTTTCCAGAGCTACGTCAGCACACCCGAGCCCTGGTGATCAGCGAAGAAGTCGGGGTAGCCAAGCCGCATCCTGCCCTCTTTGCCCACGCTACACGTGCAGCGGAGACCGAGCCTTCCGCTATCCTCTATATCGGTGACTCGTTCACCAGTGATGTGCAGGGGGCCCAGCATGCCGGCTGGCAGGCTGCCTGGTTTGTTCCCAACAGTCCAGCCTCTCCTCCTGAAGGCGTTTTTGTCTTCTCCAGCTGGCCCGAACTGCTACGTCACTTGGGCATCGACAAACAGCCGCCCCAATAGCCGCCGTTCTCCGTCACGTTCCGCAGCAGGCCGATCTTCACAGGTGGCGCTCCGCAACCGTTCAACCAGCTCCCGGGTCATCTGCACCTGATCCCGCAGCCCCTCCAACCGAACCTGCAGATGAGCGGCATTACGCAACAGATCCGGACGTAACACTGCTTGCACCCGCTGCAGCAGCCTGTCTCCATCCCTATAGGCCTGTTCCACCTCGGCCACCAGGGCCTGCAAATCACGGCTCAGTTGCTCCAGGAGGGCGACCATTTCACCATCCCTCGCCGACCACCAGCCAGGGTCGTGTGCTGCGTTCGCGTCTGCCATGGCGCCTCACGTTGCTTCTTTTTCTGACAGGGCTGTAGATGCAGACGTTGACCCGAACATTTAGATCCGCCCTCTTTGCATAAAATTTAGATGGACTCTGACTGGCGCAACACCTTTTCTACCTGAAATCCTCCGCAGCATGCGCCAATAGTACTTACCAGTTCAGCGTCCTGGCTGAGATCTTCTGTAATAGAGCCTCACCGATGCAGATTCTCGTATGCCTTCCCGGGCAGTGAATGGGCAGCGCCGTTTGTTGCTGCTGCTGGATGCTGATACCACCTTGCACCCGTTTATTCAGGCTGCTTTGCGGCGGGCTCCCCATGCGCCGCTACGTCACCTGGAGTGCCATGCGGTGGTGCATCCTGACGAACTCCGGAACCACCTGCGTCAACGCCGCTATCATGTGGCGCTGCTTTCGCTGGAATCAGCCGGACATCCGACCTGGCCCCTGCTGGAAAATGCCCACCGAGCACTGCAGCTCGTTCAGGAGGCCTCTCGTCCCCCTCAACCGTCTCTGGTAGCGATGACCTCTATAGGCACAACAGCGCACCGCGAGGCCATACTGCGTCTGGGATTTGCCGGCTACCTTTGCAAACCGTTTACGCTGGCGACCCTGTACCATGAAATGGCAACAGCGCTGCGGCTGACACTTTGACCTACAGGGCAATGACGCCCCGCACCCGCGCGGCCGCCTTGTAAATGGCAATGATTTCGTCGCTGGATTGCACCTCCATCCGGGCTGTCAGGCTGATGTAGTTCCCCTTACGCGATTCCCGAATGGTTACCGGATAGTGTCCGAAAACCGCTCGAAGCGTGTCTCGTTCACTTGAGGGTGCGATAAACTTGAAGAGGTACTCGGCCGGCCATTCGTTCTGTTCATCCAGCAGCTCCTGAAATCGATCCCACCAGCTCTGCTTTGATAAACTGTCCATTCGTAGGTCTGGGCTTTTGCTTTACCTGCACGGATTACCAAATGCAAAAAATACGCCTTTTCCCCTTATTCGTTCGCCTGCCCTCATGGTCTTTGGGCAGCATACGCCCCTATGGGCTTCGAAATTTCTGGGTATCCCAGAGAAATTAGCCCATTTCTTTGAAGCAACTCAGGCGCTCCGTTTTATTCAAACCTTTAAAATAGAACAAATTATCTTCCATGTATCTTTAAACTCATTCCGAAGAAGCTGCGAAAGCTATGTTGCTGGGCACCAATCTCAAGTATGCCAAGGCGTACAACTTCCGGATCGTCCTGGAAGCCATCCGCCGTTTCGGCCCGATTTCCCGCGCCGAAGTCGCTCGTCGCACCGGCCTTACTGCCCAGACTGTTTCAAACATTACCCGTGAACTGCTGGACATGGACCTGGTCTACGAGGCCGAACGACTCCGCGGAGGCCGTGGCGCGCCTTCCATCCAGCTGGTCATCAATCCAAACGGCGCTTTTTCGATCGGTCTCGATCTGGATCGTGATCATCTGACGGCCCTTCTGGTTGACTTTGCCGGACAGATCCGCCATCGCATCGACCGGCCGCTCGACGGTCCGATGCCGCCAGACGAAGCCATGGCCCTCCTGGCACGCACCACAGAAAGCCTACTGGCCGAGGCCGCCATTCCTCGGGAAAAGCTCTGGGGTGTGGGTGTGGGCATTCCCGGCCCGCTGGGCGTCTCGGAAGACGGACACGTCACTAATGTGGCCAATCCTAAAGCCTTCCCCGGATGGCACCGCGTGCCCGTTGTGAATATGCTCGAACAACACCTCCAGCTTCCTGTCTTTCTGGAAAACAATGCTACAGCCGCCGCTATTGGTGAACGCTGGTATGGGGCAGGCCAGCATATCGCCACGTTTTTTTATGTATTCTTCAGCGAAGGGTTAGGCGGTGGACTGATTATCAACGGTCAACCCTATGACGGCCACACCGGCAATGCCGGTGAGTTGGGATATAGCTATCTGCCCCCTGCGACCTTCTCTGCCGAGGATCTGGCCGTCTTCAAAAAACCACACCTGGGCATTCTGTTTGACGTGCCCCGTCTGTACCGCCGTCTGCAGGCCTCAGGCTATACAGTCCGGCGCCTGAAAGATCTGGAGCAACTCTTCCAGGATAAGAATCCGATTTTGCATGACTGGCTGCACTGTGGACTGGAGCATCTGGCTCCGGTCATCCTGGCTATTGAATACGTGCTTGACCCCGAAGCGATCTTTTTTGGCGGTCGCTTCCCCGAGCCGCTTATTACCTATGTTATTCATTTTCTGGAGCAACGCCTGGCCGAAATGCGCATTGAGGAGAAACCCCCGGTACGCCTGCTGCCAGGAACAGCCGGTACAGATGCCGCCGCTCTTGGCCTGGCTACGTTGCCCATGTACATTCACCTGGCGCCCGGCCTCCACGTGCTCCAAAAAACCGGTGATGGGGAAGCTTTCACTCAGGGTCGCACAGCTAACCCTGCCTATTGAGTTTAGAAAAGAAACCGCAGAACCTGCTGTGCAAACGCTTCTGGTTGCTCCAGCACCAGCAGGTGGCCAGCAGCGGAGATTAAGATCCCCTGTGCGTGAGGGAGCCGTTGCAGGGCTACCTGAAGAATATCGGCCGGGGTCTCCGATGGTCGGAAAAATCGATTGGGAATGAGCTGATCTGCTTCGCCAAATACGACCAGGGTAGGATGCGACACCTCGGGAAGCCGCGCAAACACCGGCTCGTCGAGCATGCCGGCTACTGCCCGTGCATTAGCTTCGGCATAGGCGCGAAAATCTGTGCGTCGCTGCATTTGCGCACGCTGCTGCAGGAGCCATCCAAACTGATCCGGATCCCAGTGCGCAAAGTTGCGCTGCACGTTCTGCGCGTAAAGCGCAGGAGGCATTGCTACAATGGTCTCGGCAGTGAACAGGGCTTTTAGCTGTGCGGCGGCTTCGGGCGTGAAGGTCTCAATGCCAGCGGGCGCAACCAACACCAGTCGGCGGATGCGGTCCGGGTGCTGCAAGGCCATCGTCAGGGCGATCTGTCCACCCATCGAGAGCCCTACGACATCCACCTGTGCCAGCTCCAGCGTATCCAGCCAGGCCGCCAGCACATCTGCATAGAACGAAGGCGTGGCAGGCACGTCATGTTTGTCCGATAACCCAAAGCCCGGCAGGTCCGGCGCCAGCACCCGGACTTTCTGGCGCAACCGCGGCCAAACCTCACGCCAGATCGACAGGTTTGTACCAAGCCCGTGCACCAGCACGACCGGTGGCCCGGGCGTCCGACTGTCATAGTACACCAATCGGTAGTTCCGTACCTGAACCGTATCGAGCGAGGAAGGATATCCCACGAGCGGTTGGGCCGCTGCGTCGATAACTGCAAAGAGGATCATCAGCAGTAATCCGATGGTCTTCATAGGGAAAGCCTGTGCAATGCCTGCTGTCGAAGCGCCTGTTTATCGCACTTACCGGTAGGACCGAGCGGCAGTGCCTTCAGGAAAAATACGTGGCGAGGTATCTTGTAGCCGGCCAGTTGCGTCCGGCAATAGGCTTGCACTGCCTCGGCCGTCAGCGTTCGTCCGGGCTTCAACACCAGAAAGGCAGCGCCGGTCTCGCCCCACTTCGCATCGGGCACACCTACCACAGCCGCATCGGCTACGTCCGGATGCGCCCGAAGCACGGACTCAATTTCGGCAGGATAGACATTTTCTCCACCGCTGATGTACATGTCTTTTTTGCGTCCCACGACATAGAAATAGCCGTCTGCATCCTGCCGCACCAGATCGCCCGTGTGGAACCAGCCGTCTGCATCGATCGCTTCGGCCGTCGCTTCAGGCCGTCGCCAGTAACCCGGCGTTACCACCGGTCCCCGCATCAGCAATTCGCCCACGGCATCCACCCCTACCTCGCGCCCCTGCCCATCGACCACACGCACCTCAACATAGAAGTTGGGGAACCCTATCGACCCGATCTTCCGGAGGGCATCGGCCTCCGGTAGCGAAAAGCAGTTGACGCCCACTTCCGTCATGCCAAATCCCTGGCGAATCGGGACCCCCTTCGCATGCCACCGCCGAATCAGCGACTCCGGCATCGCCTCGCCCCCTACCACGGCATAGCGAACCGTCTTGAACGAAGTCTGCTCGAATCGGGGATGATCGGCCAGCATCCGAAGCATGGTGGGCACGCCCCACAGGATCGTGATACCCGCCTCGTCACAGAGTTGGAGGATCCGCGCCGGATCAAAGCGGTCGAGCAGGTACGTGTGCCCCCCTTTGAATAAGAAAGGCGTCAGCAGCACGTTCCAGCCTCCCGTGTGGTAAAACGGCGCGGCATTGAAGGAGATGTCCTGGCTGGTCAGATCCAGGCGGTGGATGGTATTGAAGGCGTTCCAGGCAATCATCCCGTGCGTAATGATCGCGCCTTTAGGACGGCCAGTCGTTCCCGAGGTGTAAAGAATCATGAGGGGATCATCCAACCCTACCACAGCGCGCTTTTGAAGACGGACACCGGAGCGTGCAAACGTATGGATCCTTTCCAGCGGGAGCCGTAGGTCAGGGCCTAACGTCTCTGCCACGTCGGCATAGGGCGCATCATAGAGGAGCAATGCAGGGGCACTGTCGGCCACCTGATAGGCCAGCTCAGGCACGGCCAGCCGATAATTCAGCGGCACCAGGATCCATCCAGCCTTTTGACAGGCCACGAATAGTAGCACATGCTCGGGTCGGTTCTCGGCCAGGACTGCAATACGATCCCCTTTCTGCAAACCGAAATGCGTGGCAAGAGCGGCCGCCAGCGCCTCGCCTTCCTCATGCAATCGGGCAAACGTCCAGCACGCACCGGTCGGCACCCAGGTAAGCGCCGGACGATCTGGCCAGTACTGCGCATTGCGTTCCAGCCAGTCCGTGCGAATAAAAGACGGCCTTTGCTGCGTCATGATGTGATCGGATTTGTTTTTTGCTGCCTCCAATGCGCCAGCAGCGCGACCGCCGTGCTGCTCAGCACGGCCCAGGTGGCAGGAACCGCCGGGTTATTCCAGTACGGCCCGATCTGGCCGTAGTAGATACCGAAATGCACGACCAGAGCCGTCACAGCCGCCACCGCCACCACCCGGGGCCGAAGCGAAAGGCCCAGTACACCCAGCAATACCGGCGCAAAGGTAGCGGCAAACAGCCCATAGACTCCATTCTGCGCCAGAATCGCTACGGAAAGGGCCGGCGTGAGCTGGTCGTAGCCGAGCACAAACAGCACGGGGGCCAGCATTGCCAGCGTGAACTTACCTAATCGGAGGGCTCGCCGCTCCGCCACGTCTGGAGCAATCCCACGGAGCAAAGCCCACGATCGGTACAGATCATTGGCAACAATGGCTGCCAGCGCCACCATCAGGCCTTCCAGCGTTGAGTAGCCGGCGGCCAGCAATCCGATCGTAATCAGGCCGCGCACGATCGGCCCGAAGCGTTCTACCAGATAGGTCGGGATAACGGCGTCAGCCATCAGCCCGGCCTCGGGCATCAGGAGCCGGGCATACAACCCGGTCAGCAGCACAGAGAAAAACACAAAAGCTATCCCGAAACCGACCAGCAGGTAGCGCCCCACCTCGGCCTCCGAGCGCAGGTACAGCACCTTGGAAAGCAGATGGGGCTGCGTGATCACGGCTACCCCGACCACAAAATTGGCTACAAAGACCTCAAACGGACTGCGAAACAGCAAACTCTCGGGATTGACAGGCCGTGCCAGGTTTAGATCGATAGCCGCCAGCCGAGCCAAGAGGCCGGACAGTCCCTCCTCCCAGTAAGACAGGCCGGATCCGATCAGCAGCACGGCCACGATGAGCATGATCAGCGCCTGGGCCGTGTTCGTCAGCGTATGCGCACCGGCTCCCCCCAGCAGCAGATACCCCATTGGAATAGCGATGGTCAACCCCAGCGCGGCTACCAGTCCGATGCCCAGCACGCTGGAAAGCACCCGGGCCAGCCCCACTACGATCAGTACCATGAAGGTGATGAGCAGCAGACTGAGCAGCGCATAGAGCACGCCGAGGCGCCGATCGCCAAAGCGTGCTGCAATCCACTGCGGCAGGGTCAACGCTGCATAGCGATCGCCCACCTGACGAAAACGCCGGCTCAGCACCACCAGGCCCACCAGGATGCCCAGCGGCGTGGCTATCCCGTACCCCAGATAACCAGCCCAACCATAGAGATAGACCAGTCCCGGGTTAATGACAAAAGTCGCAGCACTGGTCAGATTCGCTGCCAGCGAGAGGCCTACCAGTACCGGACTGACGGCACGGCTTCCGACCGAAAACCCTGCCAGTCCACGCACCCCGCGTAGCCCGAGTAGGGCCGCACCGCCCACCAGTAACAGGTAGGCCAGAAAGAATCCCCAGCCGATCGCATGGTCCGATAGCATGGCACACCCCTCAGGTGTCGTAGGCCCAGCGGAGCGCCATAGCTGCCAGCGCCGCACCCCCACCCGAAGCGATCAGATATACCAGATCACCACGCCGCAACCGATGCTGACGGACGGCATCTGCCAGCACCATCGGTATGCAGGCGCTCCCCGTGTATCCGTACCGATCCATCACATAGTGCGTGCGCGTTTCCGGAAGCCCCAGCACTTCTAAGGTCTCCCGAATGCTGAGCACATTGATCTGCGTAAAAAACAGGTGATCCACCTCCTCCGGAGCTACTCCCAGGGCTTCGGAAAGCCAGCGTACCAGGCGCGTCCAGTGATCGACGTTGTAGGTCTTCGGGAACTTCTTGCGAAATTCCAGGACCTGAGGGCCTGTCGGGCAGCAGGCGCCTCCTGTATAGATACCCATGTAGTCGTAGTACTGGCCTTCTGCCTCCAGCCGGGTCAGCAAAATACCCGGCTCCTTCTCATCGGCGGGAGCCAGCACCACAGCCCCGGCTCCATCGGCAAACAAGGTGGCAATATTGCGCTGGGAAAAATCCAGGAATCGGCTCATCAGATACCCTCCGGCCACCAGGACGGGCCCATTGCCCCGTTCGACAAACTGGCGTCCGATTTCCAATGCCGTTACAAAACCGGCACAGGCAGCGTTGACATCAAAAGTCCCTGCCCGTACCGCGCCCAGCTTGTGCTGTACAACGGTAGCCGTAGCCGGCGAGAGATAGTCTGGCGTGTCAGTCGCCACAATGATCAGCGTTAGATCGGCCGGCGTCAGTCCTGCTTCCTGCAACGCAGCACGGGCTGCCTCTACGACCAGATCTGAAGTGGTCTGGCCATCTTCGGCATACCGCCGCTCCCGAATGTTGCGCTGTGTGCGCAGGAAGCGGTCCACATCTTCGCCATAGTAGTCGTTGAAATAGGCATTGGTTACCACGCGGGGCGGAGCGTAAAGTCCCGTGCCGATAATCTGTGCCCGTGCCATCAGCCTACAGGGTTAACCCACCGTCTACGTTAAGCACCGCGCCCGTGATGAACGAAGCCTCATCGGAGGCCAGAAACAGGTAGGCACGGGCCACTTCTTCAGGGCGTCCCAGACGCTGCAAGGGCGTGCGCATACGTACCATGTCCAGTACTTTCTCGGGCACCTGCCGCGTCATGTCGGTTTCGATAAAACCGGGCGCTACTGCATTGACCCGGATGCCGTAGCGTCCCAACTCACGCGCCCAGGTCTTTGTCATCCCGATCACGCCGGCCTTTGTAGCCACGTAGTTCGTCTGACCAAAATTGCCCGCATGCGCCACCACAGACGAGGCGTTCAAGATGCATCCACTCCCTTGCGCTTCCATGTACGGCAACACGGCCTTCGTGCACAGAAAGACGCCGACCAGGTTCACTTCGACCACTGCCTGAAACTGCTCCAGCGTCATCTTGCGGAGCGTGGCATCCTGCGTGATGCCAGCATTATTAACCAGGATATCGATGCGCCCGAAACGGGCCACCGTCTCCCGGACCATGCGTTCGACCGCTTCAGGCCGGGTGACGTCCACCGCAAGCGCCAGCATGCGTGCCCCCTCCGTCTGCATTTCCTGCGCCAACGCCACGGCGGCTGCGCGGTCCCGATCGGCCACCACCACCGCAGCGCCCTCCTGAGCGAACAGAATGGCCGTGGCCCGACCGATACCGCGCGCGCCGCCGGTTACAATCGCAACTTTTCTTTCCAGTCTGCCCATGATCAGTATCGCAATCCCTCGACGTGATAGGTGATACCCAACCAGATGAAGCGACCTCGTACGGGTGCCCCCAGTACATCGTACCCTTCGTTGTTCAGTAGATTCGAGATGCTCAGCGTCAGCTCCAGACCAATACGAGGAACCTGATATCCCAGCGTCAGATCGATCACCGTACGTGCCGGGACCTTGCCGCCATGCGCTGGCAGCATGGTCTCGCTGTTCCAGTAACCAGATACGAAACGATAGGCACTCTGATAACGAGCGCTCAGGCTGGCAAAATACCCTGCCCATCCCAGATTGCGTACGGTTACATTGCCTTTCAGCTTGGTTTCGGGCACGTTCAGCGGCAGCTCGCGCTGCCCGGCCGTCTCGGTAAAGCGGCGAAGCGAAATCAGCGAAACACTTCCTGAAAAAGTGATATACGGGGACGGATATAACGTAAGCCCTACATCCAGCCCTGCTACCTGCGCCCGACCGAAGTTCAGGTAGGTGAGCAGCCCGTTGAACGCAGCGTCCGAAGCCGGCGCGCGTACCGGCGTAGTACCATCGGCTTCATAGGCGATCGTAGTAAAGCCATCGGCTACCAGGGTCAGTGGACTGATGAAATTGCGGTACCAGGAGTAATAGCCCACAACGTCCACAAACGCCCACATGCCAAAAGCCCCCTTGTAGCCCAGTTCCAGCGCGTCAACCTGCTCCGGCTCCAGCCCGGCTACCCGGTTCACGACCTGTCCACCAGCATCCTTAATCACATAGCCCTTGCGGTTGCCAAAGGCATTGACGTAATAACCAGGTACGAGGTCAAAACGTGGAATGGGAATAAACAGGTAATTTTCCAGAATCGTCGGGCTTTTGAAGGCGCGATTGTATCCGACGCGGACGTTGTGGCCAGGATAAACGGTATAAACCAGGGCCGCTTTTGGACTGAATTGCGTGCTGTAGTTCGTATGCCGATCAATGCGCGCTGCTGTTACCAGACGCAGACGATCTGGTACCAACCGAAGATCCAGCTGTACATAGCCCCCGATCTCGGTCGCGCTCAGATCCTCCCCGCCTGCATCAGCCAGAAACGTCCCGTCCGAATCCGGCAGATAACGCCGCAGCTGCAATCCAGCCACCACACGCCCCTGCAGGAACGGTAGAGCTCGCCGGTATTGGACTTCCCCATCCAGCAGGGCCCCGCGATCCACAAACGTAGTGGCCTCCCGTAGCGCCTCCAGGTCTACCTGCGCCAGCGGAACACCCGCCGCTACCTGCGCGGCCGCCGCCTGCACCACAGCATTAAGCTGGTAGGTTTTACCCGCATCGTTCTTCGTGCGCGTGAACTGAGCGTACCAGTTCGGATGGCTCAGCTCCACCGTCTGGTACTGCACCACCCAGCCCCGGACGTGATTGCGTCCGTTGTTGGTCAGCCCAAAGTTGTCGTTGGTTGAGTAGCCCAGACCCGCTTTGGCCTTCCACGTACCCCATCGATAGTACAGAAATCCTTCCAGCTTGGCCGAACGAATGCGATACCCCCCCAGATCTCGCAACACGTCCCCCTCATAGATCGACGTGCCGTAGTTGTGCAATCCCTCTTCCCGGCTCGGCGTAAAGTCATTGGCCCGCAGATACTGGCCGGTAATTTTCCAGCCCCAGGCGCCTATAGTACCGGCTGCCCGACCTGTTACGTCGATCAGAGACCGCTCGCCGGTCCGGGCCATCAGGGAAAGCCCAGAGGCATCCCAAGGATCTTTGGTAATAACGTTCACCACGCCGGTATGGGCGTTTGGACCATACAATGCCGAAGCAGGCCCCACGACCACCTCAATGGCTTTGATATCCAGCGGCGCAGTGGGCAAGAAATTTCCCTGAGGAAGCCCAGTCCCGGGTAGCTGCGCCACCCGACCATCGACCATGGCCAGCATGCGGGTGTTGAACTGGCTGTTGAAGCCGCGTGCCGAGATACCCTGGGCATTGATGCCCGCCTCCACAAAGTCAATCCCCTTCAACCCGGCAAGCGCCGACAGGAAGGTCCCTCCACCGGTACGCGCCAGGTCGGCCGCTGTGATCGTCTCGATGGTAACCGGCGCTTCCAGCAGCTTCTCTGTCTGCCGTGTACCGGTTATCACCACCGCTTCGGCCTCAAACAGGACGGGCGCTAACGTCAGCGTTAGCCGCAGCGGCGCGGAGCCGACCTCCACCGATCGTTGCAACGTCTGATAACCTACAAATGAAACCTGCAGCGTATAGCGTCCCGGTGCCAGAGGGCCCAGGCGGAACGCCCCCTCCACATCGGTCGTCGTTCCCTGGCCGGTCTCCAGGAGCACCACGTTGGCGCCGGGCAGTACCGTGCCACTGGTGGCCTCCCGCACCTGTCCTTCAATCCAGGTGGATTGAGCCAGGGCGAAAGGGCTTACGAGCCCGCCCAACCAGCATAACCAGAGCAGCCGTTTCATGACCGCCTCCCTGTTTTTGTGAGTGTCTGGTAAAGAAATTTCTTTATAGGCAACGTTTGAAATTTTTCAAACAATAGGTCTAAAAAAAGAAGCGTTCAGCCTGAAGTCGCGCCGGCGGTCTCCAGTTGCGCCCGAACCCGCTCCCACTCCTGGGTAAAATTCTCGTAGAACTGTTCCATGAGTCGATAGAAGGCCTGCATGTGCCGCAACCGTTCGATCGCTGCCTGGTGAGCGGGCTCTCCCGAGGCTTCCATCTCTCGCAGAAATTGCTCGGCCGTGCGCCGGTTTTTTCGAACCGTAGCCAGATTAAACTTGAAGTTGTTCAGGAAAAGATCGGGATGCGCCACGTAGTAGTCCCGCCGATTCTCCGGCCCGTTCACCTTCCGCACCAGCCCGATACTGGCCAGCTCCCGAATCGTACTCGAAATTGGCCCTTTTGAACGATTAAGTAGGGCAGCGATGTCATCTAATGAAAGCGGCTCCGCCTGCGTCAGCAACAACCCGACAATCAGTCCCTTCAGCCGCGACAGGCCATACCCTTCGTAAATATTACCGAATTCCTCCACCAGATCACGCTGCAATGGCGTCAGCCCCTGCCTCATTTTATTCTTCGATTTATTTGAAACTTTTCAAACACAAGATAAAACCTGCTTATCCCTTTGTCAAGGGCTCATGAATAAAGCAGAACCCGCCAATCGTTTCCGAAACCCTGTAGTTAACTACAGGGCGTAAAGAGCCGCGCTCATCTGGAGGGAACGTATGATGACCCGTAGCGAACTGGCCCGGCGGGCCGGCGTGCATGCGGAAACGATCCGTTATTACGAACAACGGGGGCTATTACCGCCTCCCCAACGGACGGCTGCCGGCTACCGTGCTTACTCTGAAACCGATGTCGCCCGCCTGCGCTTCATCAAACGGGCGCAGGAGCTGGGTTTTTCGCTCCGTGAGATTGAAGAGCTGCTGACCCTGGAGGCAACGCCAGGCGCCAGTAGCGGACAGGTTCGAGAGCGGGCACTGGCGAAAATTGCTGAGATCGAAGCGCGGATTCGGGATCTGACCCGCATTCGCGATACGCTGCGTCGGCTGGTGGCCGCCTGTGATGGCCGGGCTCCTATCGAACACTGCCCGATCCTACACGCGCTGCACGATGACCATGGAACGTACCCCGACACCGGAGCCATTGATCGACCAGACCACGCCTGAAGCCGAAATGGCATGGCGCCTGCCTGTCGAAGGCATGGAGTGCGCGGCCTGTGCTGTACGCATCGAACGGCGGCTGCGCAACGTGCCGGGTGTACGTCAGGCCAGTGTGAACTACGCCACGGGCGAAGCAGCCGTCACTGTCGATCCAGAGGCCGTAGGTCTGGAGCGACTTATAGCAGCCGTTGAAGATGCCGGCTATGGTGTCCGTACCGAAACGCTACGCGTGCCCCTGCGGCGCATGCCTTCGGAGGATGAACTGGTCCGGCTCTTTAGCCGCACCAACGGCGTCCTGACGTGGGAGGTGTTTGAAAAAGACGGGGTACCTCTGCTGCACCTGCGCTACGTGCCCGTGGTGGCCGACCCTCTGGCCCTGCAGCAGCAGCTCGTAGCGGCCGGTTTGCTGACAGCGAGCGAACGTCAGACGGTGCCGACCGACCGCGAGGCACTGCGTCGCGAACGTGAAGTGCATTATCGGGATGCTCAGCGGCGTTTCTGGATTGCGGCGGGGTTAAGTTTGCCCGTGGTTGTGCTGGCCATGTGGCCAGGTGCTCATGAACTGCCTGGGGCTAACTGGATTCAGTGGCTGCTGACTACCCCTGTGGTCTTCTGGTCGGGCCGTCCGTTTTTTACCGGTGCCTGGCGTGCCTTCCGTCACCATGCCGCCGATATGAACACGCTGGTGGCCATCGGCGTAGGCGCGGCGTATGTGTACAGCACGGTGGCCACCTTCTTGCCCGGCCTCTTTGAAGCAGCCGGACGTGAACCTGAAGTCTATTTCGAGGCCGCTGCAGTAATTGTTACACTCATTCTGCTGGGCCGTTTGCTCGAAGCGCGAGCCCGTGCCCGCACCAGCGCCGCCATCGAAAAGCTACTGGATCTACAACCTCCTCGGGCTCGCGTGGAACGCAACGGCCGCCTGGCGGAAGTACCCGTCGAAGCCGTCCGCGTGGGTGAGCGTGTGATCGTTCGGCCCGGCGAAAAGATTCCGGTGGACGGCATCATTGAGGAAGGGACGGCGGCCGTTGATGAAAGCATGATCACGGGCGAATCGATTCCGGTCGATAAAAAGCCCGGCGATTCCGTCATCGGCGGCACGGTGAACCAGAGTGGAGCGCTGGTCATTCGCGTCACGCGCGTTGGACGCGATACGGTGCTGCAGCAGATCGTGCGCCTCGTTGAAGAAGCGCAGGCCCGCAAGGCGCCTATTCAGCGCCTGGCCGATCGCGTCGCCGGGATCTTTGTGCCCGTGGTGCTGCTGGTAGCTATTGCCACGTTCGTGCTCTGGTTCGACTTCGGTCCGGAGCCGCGCCTGACGCACGCGCTGCTCACGTTTGTCTCGGTGCTGATCATTGCCTGCCCATGTGCGCTGGGACTTGCCACGCCCACTGCCATCCTGGTAGCCACGGGGCGGGCGGCCCAGCTCGGCGTGCTCTTCAAAGGCGGCGATGCACTGGAACGCCTGCGCCAGGTCGATCTGGTCGTCTTCGACAAAACCGGCACGCTTACCGAAGGCCGGCCGCGCTTAGCACGTATCGTATCGCTGAACGGGTATGACGCAGACCGACTGCTGGCCCTGGCGGCAGCTGTTGAACAACGTTCGGAGCATCCGCTGGCCCGGGCTATTGTCGAGGCCGCCGAAATGCGCGGGCTACCCCTGATGCCTGTGCGCGATTTTGCGGCGCAGGCCGGACTGGGCGTCACAGCCCGTGTGGATGGACGGCTCGTGCAGCTCGGGCGCCCGGCTTTTCTGGAGGCCCAGGGCATTCCCGTACCCGAAGCGGAAGCAACAGCGCTGGCTCGCGAAGGGCATACGGTGGTGGCCGTGGCCGTTGATGGCCAGCCAGCCGGCCTGCTGGCCCTCGCCGATACAATCCGACCCTCGGCCCAAACAGCCATCCAGGCCCTGCACCACATGGGCCGCCGTGTGGCTATGATCACCGGCGACAGCGAAACCGCTGCCCGAGCTGTCGCCCGCCGGCTGGGTATTGATGAGGTGCGGGCCAATGTACTACCCCAGGACAAAGCCCGGGCCGTGGCCACCTTCCAGACTGAAGGTCACGTCGTAGCCATGGTCGGTGACGGCATCAATGATGCTCCGGCGCTGGCGCAGGCCGACGTGGGCATCGCTATGGGCTCCGGGACCGACATCGCCATCGAAGCAGGCGACGTCACGCTCATGCGGCCGGACCTACGGGCCGTCGTCGATGCCTTCCGGCTGTCGGCTCGCACGCTTCGCACTATCAAACAGAACCTGTTCTTTGCCTTTATCTACAATGTGCTGGGCATTCCGATCGCGGCCGGTGTGCTGTACCCATTTACCGGCCTGTTGCTCAACCCCATGATTGCCGCAGCCGCCATGGCGCTTTCAAGTGTCTCGGTAGTCACCAACAGCCTGCGGCTACGACGCTTTCAACCAGAACCGCTGCGTTGACCATGGACACCACCGCGTGGCTCGTTACGCTGATCGGCCTGGCCGCCATGGCCTGGGTTATCTGGTACTTCTGGCTCTCCGAGCCAAAAACATCACCACCTGCCAACCAACCGGAACTATCTGCCATGAAAACACAGGAGACGTTTCAGATTGAAGGCATGAGCTGTCAGCACTGCGTAAAAGCCGTGACCACTGCCTTGCAGAAGCTACCGGGCGTTGACGTGCAGTCCGTGGAAATCGGACGGGCTACCGTTGTCTATGACCCGGCTCAGATCAGCCGAGATCAGCTTAAAGCTGCTATCGAAGCAGAAGGGTATACCGTGACCTCCTGAAGGGCTATGATTCAGCTGAGCACTTTTTAAGGTTACACTGGGGTGGCTTTAAGCCGCAAGCCAATAGCTTCTAAAAAGGATGCAGATAACTCCTTAACCACGATGCGCGGCGTCGTACATAGGGGACTTCAAGGGCTGGGAATCGGGCTGGCGGCCCTGATGCTCACTGGACTGTTGCATCTCCTGGAGCCCGCCTGCCTGATCCCAGCCCCGACCCGCGCAGCAGATGCGACCGCCCTACCTATCGGCTGCCTTCCCGAGGGACCACCTGACCTACCTTCCAGTACCATCTGCACCCTTTCGACGCCTGTTTCCTGCTGTTTGGAGGCCCACCGTGTCTCCTGGACCTCGCGTCCGGCGGCAGGCACCTGCTGCCAGGCCTCTCCTCCGGCCAAAGCGCTGCCTCCAATCCGGATCGCCCAACAGACGCCGGTCCATCCGGCTGCCCTGCCGCTTATTCAACAACGACGTGCTTCAACCGTAGCGCGTTACCTGCAACTCGCCGTCCTGCGACTCTGAACTGAGTGGAGATGCTGCCAGGAGCTGTTCAGGCAGCATACCGGCCGATCCCTGCATCTTGCACGTAACGTAGTGTTTCACCTAAACCCAACGAGGGCTTATGTATGGTTATACAAACTATTTAGGATTAATGCGTATTCTTACCTTTTTCATCTTTCCGTTTGTACTTCAGGCACAGCCCAGTACCTCCATTCCACAGCTTTCGCTGAATGCACTGATCCAGGAGGCCCTGCAGGCCAACCCGGCCCTGCAGGCCGCCCGGCTGGCCGCTGCAGCGCGCAGTACCCGACCCACCCAGGTCGGAACACTGCCCGATCCTTCTTTCGAAGCCGGCTATCGTCCACTGGCCATCGGAGGGCTTGAGGGCACTGCGCCGGCCACCTTCATGCTCATGCAGCGGCTCCCTTTTCCAGGTAAGCTCAGCCTGGACGCCGAAGCGGCCCGGTTGGAAGCCGAAGCCACGGCTCAGGATGCCGACGCACTGGCCTTACGGCTGGTGTTTGCCCTACGCGCCACCTACTTCGAACTGTACCGACTACAGGAGACGCGCCGGCTGATTGAGGACTTTCAGGAGCGGCTCCGTGCTTTTGCCGAGGCCGCCGCTGTCCGCTATGAAGTCGGGCAGGGCTCCCAGGCGGCTGTGCTGCGCGTGCAGCTGGAGCAACATCGGCTTTCGCGGCAGTTGCTGGATCTGCAGGGCGCCTGGCAGGCCCAGTATGCCCGGCTGATTCAACTCACCGGACGTACCGGTCTACCGGATACGGTGCGTCTGGAACCGCTCACCGCGCCGGCTGCCTTACCCCGGCTGCCACTGGAGGAAGCCTTTCAGCGCCATCCCGAAGCGCTGGCACTGCGTCTGCGCGAAGATCGCGCCCGCACGCTTATCCGCCGGGCCCGTCGGGAATACTGGCCGGACTTCGTGATCGGAGTCGGACTGACCGATATGATGCGCAAGGATCAGCCCGTTGCTCCATTTACTGCCCTTGATGACCGGCTGGCGGTACGTTTTGGAATCATTCTGCCGTTGCAGCGAACGCGCCGGGCTGCTCGGGTAGAAGAAACCCGTCTGGAAGCCCGACGGCTGGAAGCCCGCTATACGGATCTCTACAATCGCTTCCTGAGCCGCTGGCAGGCGCTTGAAGAGCGCTTTGCCGCCGACCGAGCCAACCTGGCCCTGCTCGAACGAACGCTGATCCCAGAAGCCCGAACCACCCGGGAAGCCCTATTGAGTGCCTATACGACCGGCCAGGCTTCATACCTGGACCTGCTGGATGCAGAACGGGCACTCTTCGAGCTCGAGCGTCAATGGGTCAACACGCTGACTCGCCTGCTTCTTACCCAGGCCGAAGCCGAACAACTGCTGGGACGCTTACCCTAACCATGAAAAATCAAACTGTTGGAGGATAGCCATGC
The DNA here is from genome assembly GCA_030950375.1 of Rhodothermus sp. GTDB lineage: Bacteria > Bacteroidota > Rhodothermia > Rhodothermales > Rhodothermaceae > Rhodothermus. The sequence continues at coordinate 27,104 of JAUZRN010000007.1, forward strand.
GTACGCGCATTGCCCTGTTTTCGAGCGTGTTGGGCCTGTTGCTGATTGTCTATATGGCCCATAGTCTCTGGCGGAACAACACAGAGTCCCCCGCCACACCTGCGGATACTGCCGCAACCGCCATCCCTGCTGGAGGACTGGCCGCGTTCGACAAAAACGGAGACGGCATCGTCTACCAGGACCCCATGCATCCCTGGATCGTCCTGGATGCACCCGGGAAAGCTCCGGACTGTGGGATGGATCTCGTCCCGGTTTCCATTCATGAGGGTATGGATATGGAGACGGATGGATCAGTCCGGATTGACCCGGTAGTGCTCCAGAACACCGGCGTCCGCCTGACCACCGTTGAGGTGGCGCCGCTGGCCCCCACAGTACGCGCCACGGCTCGTCTGGAAGTCAATGAGCAGCAGCTTGTGGCGGTCTCGCCCAAGATCAGCGGTTGGGTCGAAGTGCTCTATGTGGACTATGAGGGGGCGCGGGTGCGCCAGGGGGATCCACTGCTGGAAATCTACAGTCCAGAGCTGGTCTCTACGCAGGAAGAATATCTGCTGGCGCTGCGGAACGTCCGCCAGCTTGCCGGCACTCCGGCCGAAGCCGATGCCCGTCGTCTGCTGGAGGCTGCCCGTCGTCGGCTGCTGTTCTGGGACATTACCGATGAGCAAGTTCGCCAGCTTGAGGTTACGGGTCAACCACGTAAGACATTGACGCTGTATGCGCCAGCATCGGGTACGGTGCTGGAGAAGAAGGTGGTGGAAGGCCAGAAGATTCAGGCGGGTCAGACCCTCTTTGTGCTGGCTGACCTTTCGACGCTCTGGCTGCAGGTGGACGTCTATGAGCACGACCTGAACTGGGTCGTCCCGGGCATTCGGGCCGAAATCACATTGCCCTACGATCCGACGGTTCGGCTGGAGGGCTATGTCGATTACGTCTACGACACGCTTGATCCGACTACCCGGACGGCCCAGGCTCGCATTGTCGTACCCAACCCCGGCTTGCGGCTCAAACCCGGCATGTACGCCGTGGCGACGCTGCACGGACGCCCCACGCCTCCGCGGCCACTGGTTCCGGACGAAGCCATTGTCCGCTATGGCGAGGAGGCCTTTGTCATCGTCGCCCTGGGCGAAGGCCGCTTCCTGCCTACGAAGGTGCGGATTGGCCATGAGGCCAACGGATACGCCCAGATTCTGGAAGGCCTGCAAGGAGGCGAGCAGATCGTCGCGCGTGCTCAGTTTCTCATCGACTCGGAAGCCCGCCTGAAAAGTGCGCTGGGGGCGTTGATGAGCGGCCACCAGCATGGCGGAGCCTCTGAATCGGATCAGCCAGACGCGCACTCCTGAACCAGATTTTCTCTACTAAACCCGAAAGTCAGCCATGTTAGAGCGGATCATAGAAGGAAGCATGCGGAACCGCCAGCTCGTGCTCATGCTGGCGATTCTGCTGGCCGCCCTGGGCGTGTGGGCCACCCTGAACATCCCCATTGATGCCATTCCGGACATTTCCGATGTGCAGGTGGTCATCCGCACGGAATATCCCGGGCAGGCCCCACAGATCGTTGAAGACCAGGTGACCTATCCCCTGGCTACAGCTATGTTGGCAGTGCCGGGCGCCCGGACCGTCCGGGGCTACTCCATGTTCGGGACCTCTTTCGTCTACATCATCTTCGAAGACGGGACCGACATGTACTGGGCCCGAAGTCGGGTCCTGGAATATCTAAACCAAGTGGCTGGCACCCTGCCTGAAGGTGCCAAGCCGGCCATCGGACCAGACGCCACCAGCGTCGGCTGGATTTTCGAATACAGTCTGGTCGATACGACGGGTCGCCACGACCTGGCCGACCTGCGCACGATTCAGGACTTCTTCCTGAAATACGAGCTCCAGTCCATTCCAGGCGTCTCCGAAGTGGCCACGGTCGGCGGCTTTGTCAAGCAGTATCAGATTGTGGTCGATCCGCAGAAGCTGCTGGCCTATGGCATCCCGCTGAGCCATGTGCGCATGGCCATCCAGCGCTCTAACCGGGAAGTAGGCGCTCGGCTGCTGGAGCTGGGCGAACGAGAGTTTATCGTGCGAGGGCGCGGGTATATCCAGGGCCTGGACGACCTGCGCCAGATCCCCCTGAAGGCGAAAGATGGGACAGTCATCACGCTGGACGACGTCGCCACAATCCGGCATGGTCCGGAAATTCGGCGCGGCATTGCCGAGCGCAACGGCGAAGGGGAAGTGGTCGGCGGGATTGTGATCATGCGCTATGGCGAAAATGCCCTGCGCGTGATCGAACGAGTCAAAGCACGTCTGGCAGAACTTCAGGCCAGCTTACCGGAAGGTGTTACGATCAACATCGAATACGACCGGTCACGGTTGATTCGTGATGCGGTACGGACTGTCACGCTCAAGCTCTGGCAACAGCTGGCCGTTGTGGCGCTGATCGTATTTGTTTTCCTGTTGCACGTACGCAGCGCCTTTGTCGCGCTGGTCTCGGTGCCGCTGGGGGCGCTGACCGCCCTGCTCATTATGTATCTGCTGGGAGTCAATGCCAACATTATGAGCCTGGGGGGTATTGCAGTGGCGATCGGCGTGATGGTGGATGCTTCGCTCGTGATGGTAGAGAATGCCTTTAAACACCTGGAGCAGGCCCGTTTGAAGGCGGGCACTTCCCAGCTTCCTGCCAGCGAGCGCCTGCGCGTTTTGCTGGCATCCGCCCGGGAGGTCGGTCCCAGTATGTTCTTCTCACTGCTGATCGTTACGATCAGCTACCTGCCTGTCTTCGCCCTGCAGCAGGTAGAAGGCCGGCTCTTTCGCCCCCTGGCCATGACCACCACGTTCTCTATGGCTGCGGCATCGGTGCTGGCTGTCACGCTGATTCCAGCCCTGATGGTCCTTTTCGTACGCGGCCGCATCCGCACCGAGCACCAGAACCCTCTGGCACGCTTCTTTGCCTGGGCCTATCGGCCCATCATTCGCTACACGCTCCGCCATCCCTGGCGGATTGTGCTGGGCAGTGTGCTCCTTCTCGGGCTGACACTGTTGCCTGTTCAGCGGTTGATGCTGGGCCGCGTTTACGTCGATTTTCCGCAGATCGGCTCTGAATTCATGCCGCCGCTGAACGAAGGTGACCTGCTCTACATGCCCACCACGTTGCCAGGTATTTCGCCCCAGAAAGCCAAAGAGCTGCTGCAGCAGACGGATCGGATTATCAAGAGCTTTCCAGAAGTCAAGTCGGTCTTCGGGAAAGCGGGACGCGCCGAGACGGCAACAGACCCTGCTCCACTTTCCATGTTCGAAACGATCATTATCCTGAAAGACCCGAGCGAGTGGCGGCCGGGCATGACGCTGGACCGGCTCATTGAAGAAATGGACCGCGCCCTGCGCATCCCGGGATTGACTAATGCCTGGACCATGCCCATCAAGACACGGGTCGATATGCTGGCCACCGGCATCAAAACGCCGGTTGGTATTAAAATCGTGGGTCCTGATCTGCCCACCCTGGAGGAGATCGGTGCTCATCTGGAGCAGGTCCTGCGTCAGGTACCCGGCACCCGTTCGGTCTATGCCGAACGGGCCATGGGCGGCAGCTACCTGGACGTGGTGGTTGACCGTGCTGAGGCTGCCCGTTACGGACTGACCGTGGGCGACGTGCTGGAGATTGTGCAGACGGCCATCGGCGGCATGAACGTCACCACGACCATTGAAGGATTGGAGCGCTACCCAGTGCTGGTCCGTTACCCGCGCGACCTGCGCGACAACCTGCCCGCCCTGCGTCAGGTGCTGGTGCCTACCCCCTCCGGCGCACAGGTTCCCCTCGGTCAGCTGGCCCGCTTTGAACTGGTCGAAGGCCCCCCCTTGATCAAAAGCGAAAATGCCCGGCCGAATGCCTGGGTGTATATCGACCTGGAGCAGGGTGTTGATATTGGTTCGTACGTCCAGCAAGCCCAGGAAATTGTGGCGCGGGAGGTATCCCTGCCGCCCGGTTACTCGCTGGTCTGGAGCGGCCAATATGAATACATGGAGCGGGCTGCTCGCCGGCTACGTTTCCTGGTACCCCTGACCATCGGGATTGTGTTCTTGCTCCTGCTGATCCACTTTCGCAGCCTGCGCGAGACGCTGCTGCTCATGGCGACCTTGCCTATGGCCGCTATCGGAGCAGTCTGGCTCATGAGTATCCTGAGCTTCAACATGAGCGTGGCCGCCGCGGTAGGCTACATTGCAGTAGCCGGACTGGCCGCCGAAACGGGCGTGGTCATGCAGGCTTTCCTTTCCGACACGATTGCCCGGTATCGCCGGGAAGGCCGCCTGACCTCGCTGGCTGCGCTGCAGGCTGCGCTGGAAGAGGGCGCCTCGCGACGTGTGCGCCCTTTGCTGATGACGGTGTCAACCTCGCTGATTGGTCTGCTACCTGTCATGTTCGGTTCAGAAACCGGCGCTGAAGTCATGAAGCGGCTGGCGGCTCCCATGGTCGGCGGCCTCTTCAGCGCGGCGGCGCTGACGCTGGTGGTTATTCCAGCCCTGAACATGATTATCCACCGCATTCGGCTTCGGAAAGAACTGTCCACCCGGACCACCGACCATCAGCCCGAACCAACCCCGGTTTCTTCTTCAACTTCATGAGCCGTCTCGGCCTGTTTCTTGTATGCGGCAAAAGTGCTAACTTTGCCGCATCAGCACGCGAACAGGGCCGGTTATGCGCTGCTCTGGAGTTGCGAGTCTTGTGGTAGTCCTTGTTAGTGGATATGCCGCCCTGGGGGCGATGGCCCAGCCATCGCCCCCACAGGGTACATTGCTGGAATGGGCAGCCCACATGCGTCGACTGGTGCTGGACCGTACGCACGCCTACGGCGGCCGCTACTACGAGGGAGGGCTTTTTCGCACCTTCACCCGCAAAATGGACTATGAGTACGAGCTGGACCTGCTCACCTATCGTTTCTCCCTGTTTGACGACGCCCGCTGGGTACAGCGCTCCGGAGGGTACCGGATCTATACCGGCAGCATTGATTACGGGGTCTTCGTGACGGCGAGCCAGTTCAAGCACACTGTTGCCCTGAATCGCCGCAGTCGCTTCCAGCTATGGGGCCTCCAGGAAGAAAACCTGCGTGCCCGACGTCTCTTTATCGAAGTAGGCTATACCTATCAACTGGCAGCCCAGCATCAGATCGGCGTGCGACATACCCTGGGCATGGACAAAGCAGACCTGGACCTTTCGCTGCATTATCAGTGGCGCTCCCCGGCCAGCGGGGGCGTGCGTCTGGAGCTGGGATTGCTGGACTGGGCCAGCAATTTCGTTTACCGATTGATTGCCCAGAGTAATCGTAGCTTTGAAACGCGTCAGCACTACCGGCGCCGACCCTATCTGTTCTCGGTTACCGCAACCACGCCGGCCACTTTTCCGCTCCGGGCTGAAGTCGTCGCCGGGTTGCAGACCCGTAGCCGGGCCCGTGTTGACCAGACCGTTGCACGCATTCCAGGTTATGCAGGCTACGTCACCGAACACCTGCAGGCCTTCGAAAACCAGGAGTCGATCGGATATCTGGGACTGCTCCTTGAATACGTCCATCCCTTCTTTACCCTGGGAGCCACCTATCGTGGCCGCTATGGTTCGGTCAGTCGCACTCCGTCTGCCGACAGCACCGGCTGCTGGGAGGCAGCCCGTGGGCTGGGCCGCTGCTGGGTATCCTACCCCGCCCACTTTCAAACCCGAGAGTTTACCAGCGCCCTGGGACTGCATGGTACACTGCGCTGGCGCCGCCTCGAATTGCGCACCGAATGGATCCGCGCTATCAACGGCGACCGCATGCAGGGGCCGGCCCTGCCCGAAGCCTTCGTGGTTCCGTACGACTTTCGCGAGCGTCGCCTGACTGGCAAAACGCGTCTGACGTACCTATCGCCAGCCGGCTTCTGGGGTGCCCTGGAACTCAATCTGGAAGACCGTAAGGTGCGCGGCCCTCGACAGGGCAGTACCATCAACCTGCCCTTTCGCCGCAATTTCCCGGATCAGGTTGTCCCGTTCAATCGACGCTTTACCCTGCTGCTGGGCTACCGACGTCCTGCGCTGGACCTAACCGTCGGGGTTTCGTATGATCAGGACGGGGACCTCTACAGCGGCTGGGGCATTCCCAGCCAGTGGCGAGACAAACCTGCCCGCTTCGATGGGGGATTTTTCAGACTTCAGTTAACCTGGCCGTAAGAGCATATGCGTTTACCGATTCGTACTATCCGAAAAATTCACCGTTATCTGGGGCTCATTATCGGCATCCAGCTCCTGCTGTGGACCGGCAGCGGACTGTTCTTTAGCCTGAATCCTATTGAGAAAGTGCGTGGCGAACACCTGATGGCGCCCCCGCCCGTACTGTCGCCGGACGACACGCTACTGGCCTCGCCGGCCCAGGTGCTGCGCGCGTTTCAACAGCGTTTTCCGGAAGCCGAAGTGCTTCAGATCACCCTGCGCCCTTTGCTTGACCAACCGGTCTATGAACTGACGTTTCGCCAGGAAGGTACGTTGCAATTTGCACTGGCCGATGCCCGCACGGGCCAGCTGCGTCCTCCGATCACTGAAGCCGAAGCTGTCGCCATCGCCCGGGCCGACTTCACTCCCGAAGCGCCGGTTGCGGCCGTCGAATATTTAACCGAAGCCCCTCCGGGTTCGGAATTCCGGAACAGTCCGCTGCCCGTTTACCGGGTCGTCTTCGATCATCCCACCGGCACCCGCATCTATGTGGCCGCTGCAAACGGCCGGGTCACGGCCCGTCGAAACGACACCTGGCGCTGGTTCGACTTCTTCTGGATGTTTCACATCATGGACTATCGCACCCGCGACAATTTCAACCATCTGCTCCTGCAGAGCTTTTCGCTCTTCGGCCTGCTGACCGTGCTCAGTGGCTTCGTCCTCTGGGCCGTTACTTCACCGACACTGCGGGGCCGTCGCAAGCGGGTCAGGCACGCATCGGCCGCGTCTCCGTAAGCGTAGCGACCGCGATGCCTCCGGAAAGGAGCGTCAGCCCGGCAATGGTGCCGATGGCCCAGGCGATGCTCAGCACATCGGCCAGCAGGCCGGCCAGCAGGGCACCGACCACATAGCCGCCGTCGCGCCAGAGCCGATAGACTCCCACGGCCGTTGAACGCCAGGCCGGATGCGCCACATCACCAATAACAGCCAGCAGCGTCGGGTACACCATGGCTGTGCCGATCCCCAGCCCGACCATGGCTGCGGCCTGCCAGACAAACACGTCCGAGAGAAGCATGGCCCCAATACTTATCCCCTGCAACCACATGCCGCCCACAATAAGCGGTCGCCGACCAATCCGATCCGAGAGCGCTCCAGTAACGAGCTGCCCCATCCCCCAGACGGCCGGGTAGAGCGCCGCCAGCCAGCCGATCTGCGTCAGTCCATAGCCCAGCGCCGCGAAAAAGAGGGGGAATAATCCCCAGGCCATGCCGTCGTTCAGGTTGTTGACCAACCCCGCCTGGCACACGGCAAACAGCCGGCGATCGCGCCAGGACGTACGCGCGAATACTTCCGTGAACGACAGCGGCGGCTCCGCAGTCTCAAAGTGCTGCTGCGCTTCCAGATCGGCGTGATGCCGCGTCTCGCGGACAAATAGCAGCGAAAGCAACAGCCCGGCCAACGAAAATCCTACACCCAGATAAAAAGGCTGCGGGCGCAACGCATAGGCGGCGGCCACATAACCGGTCGCCAGGGCTGCCAGCGATACCGCCAGATAGCCGGCCGCTTCGTTGAGTCCCATGGCCAGCCCACGCTGTCGGGGCCCCACCAGATCGATCTTCATGATGACGGTCATCGACCAGGCCAGCCCCTGGTTCAGGCCGAGCAACACGTTGGCCACGACTACCCAGTCCCACGACGGAGCCCACATCAGCAGCCAGGGGACTGGCAACCCCGCCACCCAGCCAGCCAGCAGTACCCGACGTCGTCCGATTCGGTCGCCCAACCTTCCCGCTACCAGATTCGCCAGCGCTTTGGTCAGTCCGAAGCTGGCCACGAACGAAAGCGTCGCCACGCGCGAGGCCAGTCCGAATTCCTGCTCGGCCAGCAGCGGCAGAATCGCCCGCTCCATCCCTACCATCGCCCCTACGAAGGCATTCACCACTACCAGCAGGCTGAACTGCATCCAGTTGGCCCGCAGTCCCAGTCGAACCGACGAGGCAGCTACTTCTTTCATCCTGGGTATGGTTTAAACCGGCCAGCGTTGCTGCTCCCAGGCCTGCTGCCAGAACATCCACTCGTAGCGCACGCTGGTGCGGAAGGCTTCCTTCGCTCGCTCACGTGCCGCTTCGTCTGCCTCCCGCGCAAACCGCTCCAGACGCTCCAGCAAGTTATCCATATAGGTGTTGAACTCCGGGTTACTATACATTCGGAGCCAGTCGGCGTACGGGTGCGTGTCGGGAATCGTGCCCAGCTCCCGCGCCAGATGCTGCCCCAGCTCCACATACAGCCAGGGACACGGCGTAATGGCCGCTACCGCTTCGACCAGCGTACCACGCATGGCTGTCGCAATCATGTGATCCTGGTAGGCCCGATTGTTCGGCGTCAGCTCAATGCGGGCCACATCTTCCAGCGTGTAGCCCAGCTTCTTGCCGTAACCCGCGTGCAGTTCGCGTTCGACCACCAGCGCCAGCCGCGCCGCCTCAATGAACCAGAGCTTGTCATCAGGCCGCACGCACCGCGTCGCAATCAGACTGCAGGCATCGGCAAACGCCTCCAGATAACGGGCATCCTGCATCTGGTAAAAACGAAACCGCTCAGCATCAAGCGTCCCCTCGGCCAGTGCCCGCACGAACGGATGCCGAAACGAAGCGCCCCAGACATCCGACGCCGCTTCCAAGCATTCCTGTGCAAACGGCGGTACAGTAAACGGCCGCGCCTTTGCCGGTGCTTCCTGCATGGATCCTTCATAGTTTGGTGAAGCGAAACACGCTTTGAAAAACCTATCCCTGCGCTCCGGGATCCTTGCATGGGAGTATATCCGCTTTTATATTACTACATGCTGATATAATAATCAAAACCTATGCTGACTTTCACCCATACAAGACTCGAGCTGAAGGCCAAGCTGTTTCGCGGGCTGGCCGATCCGTCGCGGCTGGCGATCCTGGAAGCCCTGCGCGATGGGCCGCAGACCGTGACGGTCCTGGTCGAGACCACCGGACTGAGCCAGCCGAACGTCTCCAACCATTTGCGCTGCCTGCTCGACTGCGGTCTGGTATGCCGCAGTCGACAGGGACGCTTCGTTGTCTACCGGCTCAGTGACGAGCGCATTGCCGAGCTGCTGCGACTGGCCGAACAGGTACTGGCCGATGTTGCCCGGGGTGTCTATCGCTGCACTCGATACAACACGCCATGAACGCAACGGAGATGAAAACGATTGAGCTGCCTGTTGAAGGCATGGATTGCGCCGAATGTGCGCGTCATGTGGCGCAGGCGCTTGAGGAAGTTCCGGGAGTCTGCCAGGTCAACGTGCTGCTGGGCGCGCAGAAGGCCGTACTGACCGTGGATCCAGCGCACTTACCCTCTCCCGAAACGCTCCGTCGCGCCGTCGAAGCGGCTGGCTATCGCGTCCCGGCCGTTTCGGCTTCAACGTCAGACGTGCCTTCTGCCCGTCGGATTGGCGCCTTGCTGGCTCTGGTGTTTGGTGCTGTGCTGACGGTCGTCGTGCTGGGTGAATGGCTGGGCCTTTTCGAACAGCTCACCGAGCGCGTGCCCCTACCCGTTGGCGTTGTGTTGGTTGGCCTGCTGGGATACCCGGTCTTTCGGCAGGTGGTGCAGGCACTGCTGCGGGGACGCATTCTTGCACATACGTTGATGAGCGTTGGAGCGCTGGCTGCCCTGGTCGTTGGTGCCTGGCCAACGGCGGCGGTCGTGGTCTTTTTTATGCGCATCGGCGACTATGTGGAGCGATTCACGACGAATCAGGCCCGACGGGCCCTTCGGGGGCTGAGTCGGCTAATGCCGCGTACGGCTCGTGTGGAGCGTGGCGGGGAGCTGGTCGAAGTGGCGGCCGAGGCTGTACAAGCCGGCGAGGTGGTGCTGGTGCGTCCAGGTGAACGCGTGCCGGTCGATGGCGAGGTATTCGGCCACGCTCGACACGTCGGCGCTCACGGGTGAGTCCATGCCGGCCGAGGTAGGCCCGGGCGACGTGGTATGGGCCGCTTCGCTGGTTCGTCAGGGTTATCTGCGCCTGAAAGCCATGCGCACGGGCGCTGCCACTACGTTCGGCCGCATTCTGCACCTGGTCGAAACGGCCGAGGCGAACCGGAGTGCCACCGAGCGCCTGGCCGATCGTTTTTCGGTCTATTACCTGCCCGTGGTAGCAGCTGTAGCGCTGGCGACTTACCTCCTACGCGGTGATGTGATGGCTACGGTAGCGGTGTTGGTGGTGGCCTGTAGCTGTGCCTTTGCGCTGGCCACGCCCGTGGCCGTACTGGCCGCCATTGGGGCGGCTGCCCGTCAGGGCATTGTGATCAAAGGAGGCTGCTACCTGGAGACGTTGGCCAAGGCCGATGTGGTGCTGCTCGATAAAACCGGCACGCTCACGCTGGGCCGGCCGCAACTCACCGATCTGGTGCCGCTTGACAGTCGGTCGTCGGACGAGCTGCTGGCGCTGGCTGCTGCGGCGGAATATGCCTCGGAGCACCCGCTGGCCGAAGCTATCCGGGAAGCTGCCCGCTCACGTGGTCTGCCGCTGCGCCCTCCTGACGAAGCGCATCCGTTGCCGGGTGTCGGTATTGAAGCTCGCATCGACGGCCATCGGGTACGCCTGCAGCGCCTGCCCGACCCCGATCGTTTTCCTGAGGCAGTCCGGCTGGCGACCGAGGGAAAAACGCTCATCCTGATGGAAGTGGACGGCCGTCCGGCAGCCCTGCTGGCAGCTGCCGACACCGAGCGCCCGGGGCTGCGTGAGGCCCTGGCAGCCCTACGGCGGCTGGGCTTCCACCATTTAGAGCTGCTCACGGGCGACCATGCCCGGGCCGCCGAGCCGCTGGCCCATCGGCTGGGGCTACGCTGCCGGGCTGGTCTGCTGCCCGACGACAAGATTCGCATAGTCCGCGAATATCAAGCACAGGGCCACACGGTGGTCATGATCGGCGACGGCATCAACGACGCACCGGCCCTCTTGCAGGCCGATGTGGGCATCGCCATGGGATCCGGCACCGATGTGGCGCTCGACACGGCCGCCATTGTGCTGCTCCGTGACGACTGGCATCAGCTCCCTGCGCTGTTTCAGCTGGCGCGTCGCACGCGCCGTACTATTGCCGTGAATCTGGGCTTTACCGCGCTCTACAACCTGATTGGCCTGGCACTGGCCGCGCTGGGCTATCTGCCGCCTATTCTGGCGGCCGCCGCCCAGTCACTTCCCGACCTGGGTATTCTGGGCAACTCGGCGCGCCTGCTTCGCGCCCGCCTGTCGAATCACTGAGCAGTAACTGCCATCCTGTCACCCGTAAGCCAGCCGGTACATTTTTCGAAAATGGATGGTATACGCACATTGACTGGCAACGTGTCAGGGAGCGCAAACCAAAGAACCAGAAAAAAACGATGAACTTGCAGAAATTTACGGTCAAGGCGCAGGAGGCGGTGCAGCGTGCGCTGGAGATTGCAGCGCAGCAGAACCATCAGGCAATCGAACCGCCACACCTGCTGAAAGCCCTGCTGAGTGACCCGCAGGGGACGGCGGTCTCTATCCTGAAACGACTCGGTGCCAGCCTGGAACTCCTTAACACCAAGACCGACCAGGCACTGGCCAAGCTGCCCGTCGTACATGGTGCCTCGGTCTCCGGTCAATACCTGGGGAACGAACTGAAAAAAGTTTTTGACCGGGCCCTGGCCGAAGCATCGCTGCTGAAGGATGAATATGTCTCGACCGAGCACCTGCTTATCGCCCTGGCCGAAAGCCAGACAGACATCGGGCAGGCACTTCGGGAGCAGGGCGTAACGAAAGAGAAGATCCTGAACGTGCTCAAAGACGTGCGTGGTGCGCAGCGCGTCACCGATCCGCACGCCGAGGAGCGTTACGAGGCGCTCCAGCGCTACGGCCGCGATCTGACAGAGCTGGCCCGTAAGGGCAAGCTGGATCCTGTGATTGGCCGTGATGAGGAAATCCGGCGCGTGTTGCAGATCCTTTCGCGTCGGATGAAGAACAACCCCGTGTTGGTCGGTGAGGCCGGTGTCGGTAAGACCGCCATTGTGGAAGGGCTGGCGCTGCGCATTGTGCAGGGCGATGTGCCGGAGAGCCTTAAGGACCGGCGCATTGTCGCGCTCGATATGGGGGCCCTGCTGGCTGGCGCCAAGTACCGGGGCGAATTCGAGGAACGGCTGAAAGCGGTCGTCCGCGAAGCGGCAGCTTCCGAAGGGCAGGTGATCCTGTTCATCGACGAGCTGCATACCGTGGTCGGCGCTGGTGCTGCCGAAGGCGCCGTCGATGCCGCCAATATCCTGAAGCCAGCGCTGGCGCGGGGAGAGATTCGGGTGATCGGTGCCACGACCCTCGACGAGTATCGGAAGTACATCGAAAAGGACAAAGCCCTGGAGCGGCGTTTCCAGCCTGTGCTTGTCGAGGAGCCGTCGGTGGAAGATACGATCTCGATCCTGCGAGGTATCAAGGAGCGCTACGAGGTACACCACGGAGTACGGATCACCGACAGCGCACTGATTGCAGCCGCCGAGCTTTCCCACCGTTACATCACCGATCGGCATCTGCCGGACAAGGCCATTGACCTGATCGACGAGGCCGCTGCCCGGCTGCGCATCGAGATTGATTCGATGCCTGAAGAGCTGGACCAGCTCGAACGACAGATCCGTCAGCTCGAGATCGAACGGGAGGCGGTCAAGCGCGACAACGATCAGGAAAAGCTCAAGGCGATCAATGAGCAGCTTGCTAATCTTGAAGAGCAACGACGGGCACTTCGGGCGCGCTGGCAGCAGGAAAAAGAATTAATTCAGCGTATCCGGCAGCTCAAAGAAGCGATCGAACAGCTCCGGATCGAGTCGGAGCAGCTGGAGCGGCAGGGTGAGTATGGCCGTGTGGCTGAGATTCGCTACGGCCGGATTCCGGAGCTGGAGAAACAGCTCAAAGAGGCCCAGCAGCAGCTGGAAGCGGTCCAGAAAGAGGGCGCCCTCCTGAAAGAGGAGGTGACGGCCGAAGACATCGCGGAGATCGTCGCGCGCTGGACGGGCATTCCGGTCGCGAAGTTGCTTGAAAGCGAGCGGGAGAAGCTGCTGCGGCTCGAAGAAGAACTGTCCAGGCGGGTGGTCGGCCAGCCCGAAGCTATCTCGGCCGTGGCAAACGCCGTGCGACGTGGCCGTGCCGGGCTTCAGGAGCCGAACCGGCCCATTGGATCGTTCATCTTCCTGGGATCGACGGGTGTCGGTAAGACCGAGCTGGCCAAGGCGCTGGCCGAGGCACTCTTCAACGACGAGCATGCGATGATCCGCATCGACATGAGCGAATACCAGGAGCGTCACTCGGTCAGCCGGCTCATCGGTGCACCGCCGGGCTACGTCGGCTATGAAGAAGGCGGCCAGCTTACGGAAGCCGTACGTCGTCGGCCGTACTCGGTCATCCTGCTTGACGAGATTGAGAAGGCACACCCGGAGGTCTTCAACATCCTGCTCCAGGTGCTCGACGATGGGCGGCTTACCGACAACAAAGGCCGCACGGCCGACTTTCGCAATACGATCATCATCATGACGAGCAACCTGGGCTCCGAGCTCATCCGCGAGCGCATCGACGCCTACGGCGGCGAGGTGCCGCCCGAGGTCTACGAGCGGATGCGCGAGGAGATTCTGCAGTTGCTGCGGCAGCGGTTGCGGCCTGAGTTTCTCAACCGAATCGACGAGATCATCGTCTTCCGGCCGCTGGGCCACGAAGAGATCCGGAAGATCGTCGAAATCCAGTTTGCCCGGATTCAGCAGCTGGCGGCCCGCAGCCACAAGCTCAAGCTGGAGCTGACCGACGCGGCGAAAGACTGGCTGGCCGAACGGGGCTTCGATCCGGTCTTCGGCGCGCGGCCGCTCAAGCGGGTCATGCAGCGCGAGATTACCAACAAGCTGGCCGAAGAAATCCTCTCCGGATTCTTCACCGACGGCGATACGGTCCGGATCGATGTGGCGCCGGACGGTTCGGGGCTGATCTTCGAGAAGATCGCCCAGGTCGAGGCCGAGCCGGCCGGCACGGCCTGAGCGCTGGCGCCGGTGGCTTCGTCCTCCAGCCCGGGCCCGAAAGCGGGTCCGGGCTTTTTGTTTTCAGTCGGCCTCGCGCTCGATACTGCAGCAGTGCGTGCTTTCGGCCACCCCGGCATTGATCGCTTCCAGCACGGCTCCTCGAACCGGACTGGGCCGATACGTGGTGCATCCTTTCAGACCGTGTTCGTAGGCCCAGTCGTAGAGCTGCCGAAAGACTTCAAAAGGCGTTTCGGCCGGCACATTCACCGTCTTGGAAATAGCCCCGTCCACATAGGGCTGCAAGGCTGCCTGCATCTTCAGATGATCATAGGGATCCAGGTGTTGTGCATCCACAAACGCCTCCGGAAGCATTTCACGGTCGCCATGCAGGCGCTGCCAGAGACGCAATGCATAGTCGGTAAGCGTATAGGCCTGGCGTTCCCCGTCAAATCCCAGAATGTAGCGGGTGTAGCGATAGGCAAAGACGGGTTCGATGCCACTCGACACATTGTTGGCCAGCAGGCTGATCGTTCCGGTAGGGGCAATCGAAAGCAGGTGACTGTTTCGAATCCCATAGGTGGCAATACCCTGGCGAATGTCCTCAGGTAGCGCCTGAATGAAGGGACTTTCCAGATAGCGCTCTCGGTCAAAGAAAGGAAAGGGGCCTTTCTCACGGGCCAGGGCAATAGATGCGCGATAGGCCGTATAGCAGATCGTCTGCATGATGCGCGCGGCCAGCTGCCGCGCTTCGTCCGAAGCATAGTGCAGTCCCAGCATGATCAGCGCATCGGCCAGGCCGGTAATGCCCAGTCCAATGCGCCGCGTACCACGTGCCTGCTCAGCCTGCGCCGGCAATGGGAAGCCCGACACGTCGATGACGTTGTCCAGCAAGCGCACGGCCACGGCGACGGTCTCCTGAATTCCTTCCCAGTCAAGGTCGGCCTCGGGCGTAAAGGGTGCCCGCACGAAGCGCGTCAGGTTGATCGAACCCAGATCACAGGCGCCATAAGGAGGCAAGGGCTGTTCTCCGCAGGGATTCGTCGCCGTAATCTGTTCGCGATAGGCCAGGTTATTCATTCGATTGATCGTGTCGATGAAAAGCACGCCAGGCTCGGCATAATCGTAGGTGGCACGCAGGATCTGCTCCCAGAGCGCCCGCGCCTTTACGACACGCAGCACGCGGCAGGGCACCGGACGGTCGGTGCCGGTCCAGCGTCGGTAAACGATCGGCCTGTCGCCTGGTCCTTCTTCCGCCAATGCGACCGCTGGAAAAACCAGAGGCCAGTCAGCATCGCGCCGCACGGCCTCCATAAAGGCGTCGAAGACCTGTACCGACAGGTTGAAGTGGGTCAGCATGCCGGGGCGCTGTTTGACTGTAACAAACGTTTCGACATCGGGATGATCGCATCGCAGGGTGGCCATCATCGCCCCCCGCCGCGCTCCCGTTGAGAGTAGCGTGGCACACATGGCATCCCAGATATGCATGAACGAGACCGGTCCCGATGCAATCGTGCCGGTCGTGCGCGCCCGCGTGCCGGCTGGCCGTAGCGTCGAAAAGTCATACCCAACTCCTCCCCCCTGCTGCATGGTCAACGCTCCTTCCTTCAGGCTATCGAAGATGCCATCGAGTGAATCTTTGATAACGCCCATTACGAAGCAATTGAAGAGCGTTACGCGGTGGCGCGTGCCTGCGCCGGCCAGAATACGTCCGCCTGGCAAAAACTTGAAGCCATAGAGCACCTGATAGAAGCGTTCGGCCCAGCGCGCCCGTTCCGGTTCCGGCTCGACGGCCGCCAGAGCTTGCGCTACCCGGCGCCAGGTGTCTTCGATGGTCTGATCGCGGACGACCGCGCCTTCCCGATAGCGGTACTTCGCATCCCAGACGTGCCAGGAGACCGGCTCCTGAAAATGAGGTCCCAGGTTCGGTAGTGCTTCCTCAGCCATGGTCTGTGCATTCGATAAGCCCATCCTTGCTTGAGCATAACGCAACCGCCATGTTTGAGATTTGCCGCGGTGCAAAGCCCGGTCGAGGTCCAGAAAAAAATGGCCAAATCGTTACGGTACAGGCACGTCCGGCCGACGTCGGTAGGTCACAAACCGAAAGCCCGGGTGCTGCTCGACGGCCACTTCTTCAAAAATGGAGCCGATAAGCGATTCATAAGGAGGAAAGAAAGTGTCGCCCTCATAGTCACCTTCGACCAGCGTCAGCTCCAGCCGGTCTGCGCGCGGCAGAAACTGGGCATACACGTGGGCTCCGCCGGCAATAAACAGCTGGGGCACCGGGCCAACCGCAGCCAGCGCTGCCTCTACACTGGGATACACCTCGACATTCGCCAGATCCGGATAAGTACGGGTTCGGGAAAGCACCAGGTGGCGTCGTCCCGGTAGCGGTCCGCCAAATTGCTCCAGCAGCGATTCAAACGTCTTGCGCCCCATCAGAAGTGGATGCCCCATCGTCAGCTGCTTGAAGCGTCGCAGGTCTTCCGGCAAATGCCAGGGCAGCCGTCCATCACGGCCGATCACCCGGTTTTTTTCGGCCAGCGCGGCAATCAGGATGATCTCCGGCTGCCGGGAAGTTGTTTGCACCTGGTCCATGAGCAATGGCTACACAGCTATCGGTGCCTTAATGGGCGGATGATACTGGTAGTTCACGAACTCGAAGTCTTCCCATCGATAGTCGAAGATCGACGGAGGCTTGCGCCGAATTACTAACCGGGGCAATGGATAGGGCTCGCGGGAAAGCAGTTCGTTTACCTGATCCAGATGGTTCAGGTAGATATGGCAATCGCCCCCCGTCCAGATCAGCTCGCCCACGTCCAGCTCGGTCTGCTGCGCCATCATGTGCGTGAGCAGGCTGTAGGAGGCAATGTTAAAGGGCACGCCCAGAAACGCATCGGCCGATCGCTGATAGACCTGACACGATAGCCGCGGCCGATCCCACTCGGGCCGGTCGGCCACGTAGAACTGAAACAGCACATGACAGGGCGCCAGAGCCATCCGCCCCTGCCGCACATTTTCCTGGGGAGAGCGTCTTTCATCGGGCAGGTCGGCTACGTTCCAGGCGCTCACCAGATGCCGCCGGGACCAGGGGCGCTCCCGAATCGAACGCACTACCGCGGCGATCTGGTCGATCTCACGTCCGTCCAGCGCAAGCCACCGACGCCACTGCTTACCGTAGATAGGTCCCAGTTCACCCTCTTCTGTCGCCCACTCATCCCAGATCGTCACGCCATGATCGTGCAGGTACTTCAGGTTGGTGTCGCCCCGTAAAAACCAAAGCAGCTCATACACGACACTTTTAATATGGATCTTCTT
Source organism: Rhodothermus sp. (assembly GCA_030950375.1). Taxonomy (GTDB): domain Bacteria; phylum Bacteroidota; class Rhodothermia; order Rhodothermales; family Rhodothermaceae; genus Rhodothermus. Next base: position 44,583 of record JAUZRN010000007.1, read on the forward strand.
GGTGGTGACCAGGGGGAATCCCGCCTGCAGATCAAACCGCATCTGGTAGCCGAACACGCTGATTGTGCCAACGCCTGTGCGATCGACGCGACGCGTGCCCTCCTCCAGGATATGACGCAGGAAATCGTGATACTGACGCATAGTATGTCGGAACGTCGTGGGATGACCCTCGTTCTTCCGGCGGACGCTCTCAATCTACGAACAACCGACCCAAGAGGAAATATGGATCCGACGCTTCACCAGAAGCAGGGCATCAATCATCTGAAGCGTGTGCTGGCCTACGCGCCGCTGGTAGCGGAAAATGGGCGGGCTCAAGTACACCTGACGCAGGAAGACTGGTTCGTCGTGGCCGACACGCTTTTCCGGATGCACACGCCCAGAGAGCTGCTGCCTCCGGAGATTCAGGAGTATCGGCTGACCAATGAGAACCGCACAATCGAGCTGATCACACCAGATCTGGTCATTGCGGTGGAAATGTTCTGAGTTTCAATTGGCGGCCACCCGTAGGTCGAAGCGCGGGATGGTCACGCGAAAACGACGGCCGTCGGGCCAGCGCATCAGGTAGTATCCTTCCATGGTACCGCTCAGCGATGACAGAATACAGTAACTGCTGTAGATGTGGGCATGGCCGGGCTCAATGATGGGTTGCTGGCCGATCACTCCGGCCCCTTCCACTTCACGCACCGACCCATCTCCTTCTTCAATACGCCAGTAACGCCGTAGCAACTGTACCGGTGTGTCTGTCCGGTTTTCAATGCTGATGAAATAGGCGAAAACGAACCGCTTTTCAAAAAAGTCGGACGGATCATCCAGATAGACCGGACGTACGGTGACCCGTACCCCTCGTGTCGTTGCGGCATAAGGGACCATGTTGGCTCCGCGCTTTTATTAAAGCAAGGTAGCGGTTGAACTCCCCGCATCTTTTTGCGTTGCATTTTTTTACGAAATGCCGGACGTTTCAGTAGATAGCTTCCATCAATCCGCCGTTGTTTCTTCAATTATGGCTGTCTTTGAAAAACCCGTGGAGGTTCTCCCCGAGGCAACCGTACTCTTTGCGGGGGACTCCGGGGACGGGATGCAGCTGACGGGTCTGCAGTTCGCCCGTGCTACTGCACTGGCCCGTAACGACCTGGCCACGCTTCCCGACTTTCCCGCCGAAATTCGCGCACCGGCCGGCACGACTTACGGCGTGAGCGGCTATCAGCTTCATTTCGGATCGGTCCCGGTGCGCACGCCGGGCGACGCCGTCGATATGCTGGTGGCCATGAACCCGGCTGCATTGAAGGTGCATTTGCCCCGCGTGCGCCGGGGAGGAACGCTACTGATTAACGTCAATGCTTTTGACCGGCGTGGTCTTGAGCTGGCCCGTTACGAGACCAATCCGCTGGAAGATGGCTCGCTGGAAAGCTATCAGGTCATTCCCATCGAGCTGACGCGTCTGACCCGAGAAACGCTGGCCGATAGCGGGCTTGATAAAAAGGAGATCGACCGCTGTAAGAATATGTTTGCGCTGGGGCTGGTGCTCTGGCTCTATTCGCGTCCGCTGAAGCCGGTCGAAGAATGGCTGGCCCAGAAGTTTGCCAACCGACCCAAAATCCGGGATGCCAACCTGAAGGTCCTGCATAAGGGATATCACTACGGCGAGACGCACGAGCTGTTTGCTGTGCGCTATGAAGTGCGGCCGGCGCGTCTGGAACCTGGTCTGTATCGGGCGATCCGGGGTGTCGAGGCCCTGGCACTGGGCCTGATCGCCGCCAGCCAGCAGAGTGGCCTGCCATTGTTTTATGGCTCCTATCCAATTACCCCGGCCTCCGACCTGCTGCACGAACTGAGCCGACACAAGAACTTCGGTGTCATGACATTCCAGGCCGAAGACGAAATTGCAGCCGTGGGAGCAGCACTGGGGGCCAGCTTTGGCGGCGCACTGGGCGTAACGGCCACCAGTGGTCCCGGTCTGTCGCTCAAGTCGGAAACGATCGGTCTGGCGGTGATGACCGAGCTGCCGCTGGTGGTGATTGACTTGCAGCGCGGAGGCCCTTCGACCGGCCTGCCTACCAAGACCGAACAGAGCGATCTACTCTTTGCCCTCTATGGCCGCCATGGGGAAGCGCCCCTGCCCGTGCTGGCTGCCAGTTCGCCCGGCGACTGTTTCTATGCAGCCTACGAAGCCTGTCGCATTGCCGTCCGCTACATGACCCCGGTCATCCTGCTGACCGATGGTTACCTGGCCAACGGCGCCGAACCCTGGCGCATACCCGACGTTGCTTCGCTGCCCCCCTTTGAGGTGCGGTTTGCTACAGAACCCAACTTCCATCAGAACGGCGAAGCCCGTTTTCTGCCCTATCGCCGGGACCCTGAAACACTGGCCCGTGCATGGGCACGTCCGGGCACGCCCGGCTTAGAGCATCGCATCGGCGGCCTTGAAAAAGAACACGAGACTGGCAACGTCTCCTACGACCCGGCCAACCATCAGCGCATGGTGAAACTCCGGGCCGAAAAGGTGGCCCGCGTGGCCCGGGAAATCCCACCAACCGAAATCTTTGGCGATCCTGAAGGCGACGTACTGCTCATCGGCTGGGGCTCAACGCGCGGTGCCATCGAAGCGGCCGTGGAATCCCTGCGCGATCGCGGCGTGCGGGCCGGGAGTATCCACCTGCGTTATCTAAATCCGCTTCCCCCTGATTTACCTGCCCTTTTCGACCGCTACCGTCACCTGGTCGTGCCCGAATTGAACAACGGCCAGCTCGTGCGCGTCCTACGTGATGCATACCTGCGGCCGTTCGTGCCGCTGAACAAAATCCAGGGCCTGCCCTTTCAGGCCCGTGAGATCGAAGCCTTCGTTACTGACCTGCTGCAGACCTGAGAATCTTCAATCCTGCGACTGGTGCCATGTCCAACGCCAAGCGCCCAGAAGAAAACGCGCCGCACGGGACGCGACCTGTGATGCCACCAGGTGCCAAGCCTGCCATGCCTCCAAAAGCCCGTCCGGCCATGCCACCGGGTACCAGACCCACCATGCCCCCAACAGCCCGACCGGCTGTGCCTCCCGGGGCTCGATCTGCCGGCGATGGTAAACCCCGCCTGAGCCGCAAGGACTTCGCCTCGGACCAGGACGTGCGCTGGTGCCCGGGATGCGGCGACTATGCTATTTTGGCGACCGTCCAGCGGCTCCTTCCCGACCTGGGCATTCCCCGCGAAAACATCGTGTTCATCAGCGGAATCGGCTGTTCCAGCCGCTTCCCCTACTACATGAACACCTATGGCATGCACTCCATCCATGGCCGTGCCCCGGCCATTGCGACCGGCCTGAAAGCCAGCCGGCCCGAACTGGATGTGTGGATCATCACCGGCGACGGCGACGGGCTCTCTATCGGCGGCAACCACTTGATCCATATCCTGCGCCGCAACCTGAACGTGCAGATTCTGCTGTTTAACAATCAAATCTACGGTCTCACCAAAGGTCAGTACAGCCCGACCTCCGAAGCGGGCAAGGTCACAAAAAGCTCGCCCTACGGCTCAATCGACCATCCCTTCAATCCGGTGACCCTGGCCTTGGGAGCCAACGCCACGTTTGTAGCACGCTCCATGGACCGCGACACGAAACATCTGCAGGAAATGCTTCGCAAGGCACACGATCACCAAGGAGCCGCCTTTGTCGAAATCTACCAGAACTGCAACATCTTCAATGACGGAGCCTTCTTCCAGTTTACCGAACGCGATACCAAACCTCAACGCGCGCTCTTTCTGGAACACGGGAAGCCTCTCGTCTTCGATGCAGGCCGTAAAGGCATTCGGCTCGACGGCCTCCGACCCGAAGCGATCGACCTGACCAATGGCCAATGGTCCCTCGACGACTGCCTCGTCTATGACGAGACAAACCGCGAGTTGGCCTACATCATGGCCCGGATCTTCTTCCACTCCGACCTGCCCCAACCCTTCGGTATTTTCTACCGGGAGAAACGCCCCACCTATGAAGACCTACTACACCGCCAGATTGCCGAAGTGACAGCCCGCAAGGGCAAAGGGGACCTACAGGCCCTGCTCCGCAGCGGCGACACCTGGGTGATCGAACCTGAGCCGGCCGAAGTTACCTCATAACCTCAGAAAATCTGCATACTTCCTATTGTGGAGAAGTCAGGGGGTGCGTAGCTTCCATCTGCTGCCTCTCCGCAAAGATTACGCTTTAGCCCCTGAAGCACCCTCACCATACCCTTTGCTCCAGATCGGGCAAAAAAGCAAAACTGCTGATCCGACGCTTTACGTGCAGCTATCGTTGGCTGGCCCGTAACCACCGCAACCAAACACATTCTATGCTTCGTCAGCAAATACCCTGATAGACGATCTGTACGCCTTCCAGGACCTCCCAATGAACGACCTACCCCACGGCAGCGTCGCACACTTCAGGTTCGACCTCTCAGAAACTTCCGACAAGGCCGCTTTCAGACACAAACCCATACGCTCTTCGATTTTAGAACAGATGCATTTCATCGTCCAGAGGTAGCATTCCGTCAGACGTCAGTGCCATCTTGTATCATTCGGGTTAGCTAAGCGTTTGCCTTTCAGGCGATTGGCTGCTATCTTCTGCCAATCAATCTGTCTGACCCTCATCCGCTACGTGGCTATGTTACGCAATCCAGAGCAGCGCCGAGATCTGGGTCTGTTGATCGTCCGCATCGGACTGGGGCTCACTTTCCTGTTTATCCACGGCGGCCCCAAGTTGCTGGGTGGACCGGAACGCTGGGCCCGAGTAGGTGGAGCTATGCAGGTTTTTGGTATTGACTTTGCGCCGACCTTCTGGGGGCTGGTGGCTGCCCTTTCGGAGTTTGTTGGCGGTGGCCTGCTGCTTATGCTGGGGCTGTTTTTCCCATGGGCGCTGGTGCCTCCAGCACTTACGCTACTGGTGGCTGCCCTGGGACATATGACCGGTCTGATCGCTGGTACCCCGTGGTATGCGCTGGAGATGCTGGTCGTGTTTGTCGGATTGATGCTGACAGGGCCCGGTCGCTACAGCCTTGATGCACGCATGCAGCGGTCAGTACCAACCGCGTAACAGCCTCCGCTGAAACAGCTTACTTTGTGCTTTTGTGTTTCCGAAGGGGTGCATGGCGTCCTGTCCTCATTCCCCAATCCAGAGACGTACTCCAACTTCCAGCTGCATGCCCCCTTCGACGAAACTCTCCAGGAAAACTACGACGTATGGACGATTTGGAGAGGGCGGGCCCCTGAATACCAGCGCCTGAACAGGCGCATGGGGCAATCGTTTGCCACGTGCGCGCACGTCAACACACCGATTGCAGTTATTGGCCACGGTCTGCAAATCCCGACGCAGCCGTGCTGAAAGGCTACCACTGCACAGCCTACCCGGCTGTCGGACTGACCAACGGCACGAACGTCGAAGTGCCAGCAGACGAAATGGTGGGTGGCAACCTGGTGACGGTGCCGGCTGGATCCATCCGCACTGGCTGTCCGCGTGTCTCAAGACGCGCAGGCGACACCCCGAACATGAAGAAGCCGCTATGGTCCACGGGCACCCTGTGCCCTAGGTTGCAAGTCTTGTCCGCATACGAGTAAGGCTTTTTTAGACTTGCTCTCAGCTTTCAACCCGGCTGCCGTGGATCGAACGATCGGCAACCGACGTACTGGCTGCACCCTGACAGATGATCCGGTGACGATGCGTTTCGGGTACCTGCTGTTGCTGTTGGTGCTGGCCTGCCGGGCACAGACGCCCACTTCGCACCGACTTTCCACCGATACGCTGCAGGCTATCGACCGCGGTACAGTGGCGCTGCCACCCGCTCGCTATCACGCCCTGCTACGTCTGGACTCCCTCTGGGCCAGGGTGCTGTCCCTTCATTACCGCACATTGGTTTTCGATGGCCACATCGACACGCCCACCCGCATGCTTCGGGGGTTCGACTTTAGTCGACGCCATCGCTACGCAGACGGCCACGTGGATCTCCCCCGCATGTTTGAAGGTGGTCTTGACGCAGCTTTCTTCTCGATTTACGTCCCGGCCGGCTATGGCGAAGGGGCAGCGGCTGTCCAATACGCCCGTCGCCTGATCGCCGAAGTGCGTCGCCAGGTGGCTGCGCATGCCGACAGCGTCGCGCTTGCCTACTCAAGTGCTGACGTGCTCCGCATTGCGCGAAGCGGTCGCAAGGCAATCCTGCTCGGTCTCGAAGGCGGCCACGCGCTGGCCGGTTCCGTGGATACACTCCATGCCTTCTATGAAGCCGGGATCCGCTACGTTACCCTCACGCATGTCAACACAAATCGCCTGGCCGATGCCTCGCAGGACCGCCCGCGTTGGAACGGGCTGAGCGAACAGGGCCGGCGGATCGTCCGCGCCATGAATCGGCTCGGCATGCTCATTGACCTGTCGCACACCTCCGATTCCACCTTCTTCGACGTGCTGGCCATCACCCAAGCTCCTGTCATCCTCTCGCACACTTCCATGCGGGCCCTGGTACCGACTGTCCGCAATGCCAGCGACGACATGCTGCGAGCACTGGCCCGTAACGGCGGCGTCGTGCTCATCAATTTCTTCGACGCACTGGTCAATCCCAGCCTGACGGCCGACGTCTATGCCGAAGCCGAACGTCGCACGGGCGGCAACCTTCGTCGGCTCTGGAATGCCGTCTACGCAATCCGACGTGAACGCGGCCTGCCGGGCGCCACTCTCAAAGACGTGCTTGACCACATCGACCACGCCGTGCAAGTAGCCGGTATCGACCATGTTGGACTGGGCTCCGACTTCGACGGTGTCTTCGATCTGCCCGACGGATTGGAAGACGTGACGCGCCTACCCTGGATTACCTACGGCCTTTACCAACGGGGTTACTCCGAAGCCGACATTCAGAAAATCCTGGGCGGCAACCTGTTGCGCGTGCTTTCCGAGGTCGAGCGGGTAGCCGCGCACCTTCAGACTACGGAAGCCGGACCAGACGCCGACTGACACGCCGATCACGCATTATCACCTCGACCAGATATACGCCGGCGGTCAATCCTTCCAGATCTATCTCCAATCGTTGAGATCCAGAGGCTGGCAATCGCTCCCATTGCCGCACCAGACGCCCCAGCACGTCCCATATGCGGATGGTAACGGGTCCCCTATCCCCGTCCCAGATCAGCGTAGCACGGTCACGTGCTGGATTGGGGTAGAGCTGAACAGCAACGGGTCGCGTGCGCTGCACTTCGGTGGCTGTTGCAGCCGCAAACTGAAAGCGGGCATAGACAGGCAAATGGTCGGAAGTGGAAAACACAAACCCCGGAATGGCTTCCAGCAAGGCCGAAAAACGCGTGGCCGAGTCTTCCTCATAGGCACCAAATAGCTCATCAGTGATCAGGATGTGGTCAATGGTGGAGCCTGTTCGACAGGTCGCACTGTTGCCACACCAGGTAGGCAGGTCAGCCGCATCCAGAGGCTCAGTGACAAAGCGGTAGTTGTTCGCGTCTGCAAGGAAGTTTGCGTACGGCGAAGTAAATCCCGGAATGATTGAGCGTTGCAGTTCGTCATTCCAGTCACCCAGCACAACAATGGGACGGTCTCCGTAGAGCAGATCAAGTCGGCTTTTAAGGCGTTGGGCTGCTTCTTGTCGTCGGTTATAGTCCGACAGATCGGTCCCTGCCTTCATGTGCAGTGTGATGAAGGTAATGATGACTGTAGTGTCGGGCAGGTGTACAGCAGCCTCCAGCAAAAGCGGGGGCCGATATCCAAAAGCCGAAGCAAACGGAGTCAGGATATGTTCGCTGCGGCGGCGCTGGATCACAGCGCGGCGATAGACGAATGCGATCCGCTGCGTTACGCCTGGCACGGCTGGCTCGCCCAGTATCCCTTCATAGTCACTGCCCAGGCTATCAAGTAGTCGCTGAAAGGCAGCCGGATCGCTCACCTCCTGCAGAGCCCAGAGATCAATGTCGCTCTGCGCAATGACGGCGCGGACGTTCGCCTGCTGCCGGGCTTCGTCTGAGGGCCCATAGTCAGGATCACCCAACCACTCTACATTCCAGGTAGCTACCTCAAGCGTGGCTGGCGTTCCCACCGAGGGGATCTGGGCCCAACCTACAACGCTCCAGCCAACCAGCAAGAAGAAGAGACATCGTTTCATTCGAAATCCGTGTTGAGTCGGAAGCGCGCGATACGGTTGTTTCCGGTATCGGCCACATAGACGATACGTCGATCGTAGGCGACGCCCTGGGGATTGTTGAATTGGCGCGATCCATCCCCACGTCCCCCAAACGACACAACAACAGGTTTCGTGCTGGCTGCGCCCGCCGGGGGCGCTACCCCTTCGATACCAGCCGATGTAAAAACGAACAGGCTGTCTTTACAGGCATCCAACACGAACAGGTAGTTGGTCCCATCGGCCGCAAAGGCCAGATCAGAAGGACAGGCGAATTTAAAGTCTTCGTACAGGAATCCGTCGCCCCGGCTGGTATCGCCGACCACCTGAATTTTTGCGGCATCCGGACGGTATTCAATACCATCGGGTGTTTCGACGGCGCGAATCGACAACACAGCGTAACGGAAACGTTCCCCTGCCGGGGGCATCTGCGCGATGTAAAAGTCGCGCAGGTAAGGAAAGGTGGTTCGCTGGGGGGGATGCACAAAGGTCAACACATCGGACGGATTGACAGCACTGCGCAGATTAGGCTGTCGTGGGTCAAGGGTTACGAGTGCCTGCGTATTGATCCCCTCTGGCGTAAACTCCAGAATGGTATTATGCGGCAAGATAGCTGAAGTCAGATCGTTAACAGGGCCGCGTCGGGCTACATAGATCGAATTATCGGCCAATACAGCCACGCCTGTAAACGCGACCTGTTCATCCGTAGGAATGGGATCCGGTCGGTTCAGCTTTCGAGAGCGATCATCAAATGGATGCCAGATGATGTCTACCAGCCGGGGGTTTCCGGTGGAGATACCAGCATAGTGCAGCACAACCGGTAAGTTCCAGGTGCGGCCGCCAATGGTGGTATCGCGCCGGGCCGTCACGTACACATGCAAGCGTCGGTCCTGAATGACCGAGGTCGCTCCCCCCGGAATTGGAATGAACACAGCGGGTCGGCCAGCCTGGTCCAGGACGTGCAACCCACGAGCGTCCACGATGTAGATGAAGGTATCGAAACCCACATAGACATCTTTTGGCGCTTCCAGCGGGGCCCCATCGCCTCCCAGCGTGTAGAACGGAAAAAGCGGAACATACTCTACCTCACGCAGCAGACCGGGCTCGGTACGTCCAACGCGAAAGATCTCTTCGGTAGTTGCATCCTGCTTGCTTCCCAGCAGGGCATCACATCCCGTGAGCAGCAGGCCCAGTCCGAAGAGCAGCGCTGCACCGGTATGCCACCGTCCCTTCGCCCGGTGATGGTACGCACGCATACTCATAACTCCAGGTTAAGCCCCACGCGGTGTACCGTGCCGAGCCGTTCCAGATGTTGAAATCCATAATCGAAACGCACCCGCAGGCCAAGCATCCGCTCTGGTAGTTGAAGCCCTACACCCAGCGCGGGCGTGAGAAATTCTTCGACCCCGAACCGATAGCCCATCCGCATCATAAGCGTGTGGTTCCAGATGTATTCAGCCCCAACATTGAAGCTTTCAGCATTGTCGTTTGGATTGGTAAGCTGGCCCAGCAGCACCAACCGATGACGTGGATGATCGCGCCAGAGCGTATAGCCAACGCCCAGCAGAAACGTGGTAGGCGGCGTAATGGTCTCAAAGTCAGTCTCAACGACCTGTCCATTGGCCCCAATCACCGGGCGTGTTAGCCGACCCGCTGGCTGTCCGTCAAACCCGAAGTGCCGGATCACCACGGCCATCTGTATGCCCGTATCACCGACCCGATAGAAGATCCCCAGATCGAACAGCAGGGTCTGCGTAACCAGTCCAGCCACACTTTCCCGCACATAACGGGCCGTCACCCCATAACTGAACAGATCGGTAAGCGGTTGCGCCACGCTCAATCCCAACGCCAGATCCCGAAAGCGAAACGTCTCGCCCGTCCCATAGGGCTCAAACTCGGTGGTCACCGGCATCTCGCCTGAGTCGAGTACCTGCAGGCTCAACCCCAGCGTCACATCGCCCCATCCTACTGGGTAGAGCAACGACAGGTAATCCAGCCGGATATCCACGAAATAGGCCGTGTGCCCGACTCCCACCTGCACTGCTTCGACCTGAGCGGCCAGGGCAGGATTCCAGAACAGCGCGGACGCATCGAACGCGCCGGCGGCCACCGTCTCGCCCAACGCCGCCGAACGCGCATCAACCGGAATCTTCAAAAACTGGAATCCCGATGTACCAGCCCGATCGCGTCCATAGGACGGCAGGAGCTGGGCCCGAGCCTGCCCGAATGCTCCGAGCAGTAGCAAGAGTACCAGGAAAGCCCGTGTTATCCGTTCAGAACGCATAGGAAATTCCAAACATCACATGTCGTGGCGGCAGAAAACGCGCCGGATTGAACGGGGGCAATCCGGTCGTGGTTGGATCTTCGTACCGCGGATCGCGCACGTTAATGGGCACGTCAAATTCCCGGTTACCGCGTAGTCTGGTAAAGTCGGTTTTCTGCGGATCGACATCCGGATAGGCCTTCCCCGTCACCGGATTGATGATCACGCTGTTTTTCTGATTGAACAGGTTCGTGATCTCCACGGAAAGCTCCAGCTCGTTGCCGGCCAGCTGGATGCGGCGGCGCAGGGCCAGGTCGAACCACCACCAGGGCTCCCCGATTCGGCTGTAACGGGCAGCTGGATCTGAAACGATCTCATAGATGGGCCGCCAGTTTGCCTCACCGGTGAACGGATTCGTCTGATAGCCCTTGAACTCGGCAGGAGTATAGCGCTGGCCACTTCGGAACGTCATCGACAGGAACAATTGTAGCCGGTTCAAACCAGGCAATCCCAGCAACGGCCGGGGACGATCGTACGTCAACGTAACGCTGGCCTTCAGATCAAGCGGTCGATCCCAGGCCAGCGGGGTTTCAAAAGTATTTTCAATATCGCCTCGGGCCAGAAATTGTACCAGCGCATCGTTATTCGTCGAGCTCAGCCCAGTAGCCCGCGAAAAGGAGCCCGCCAACTGCCCCAGAAACCAGTCGCCGATGCGCTTCAGATAGTTAACCTCCAGCCCGCGTACGCGCGCAAAGTCTCCGTTGATACGAAATGCCCGCACCGTCTCTCGACCGGTTGGGTCGCGAATGATCACGTTCTCAATCGTGATAAAGTCGAACTTGTCGCGCCAGAAAGCCGTCACACTCAACACATCATTACTCGTGACCTGATAGCGCAGACCCAGCTCATAGGAGATGTCCACTTCCGGATTCAGGTTCGGATTGCCCAGGTCAGCAAAAAACGAGCGTTCCTGATAGAACGGATCAAGGCCGGCATAGACAAACGTCGGGTGCGGCAGGCGCGTCGATCGCCCATAGTTAAAAAAGAGCACCTGGTTTTCTCGAATAGGAAACGATACGCGCAGGCGTGGAAGCAGGAAAAACTTGGTACGCAGGCCGAAGAAAGGAACTGTGTTCTCCTTATAGGCTTTCCGAATGGTCTCCAGGATCGGTGCGCGTGGATCGTCCACCAGGCGATCTACATAACGCCCGGGTGCCCACCCTTCCAGTCGAAGCCCGGCATTCAGAATCAGTCCTCGGTAGCGCACCTGCCCCGTGGCAAAGAGTGCGCCTCGACGCGGCTTAACGCGCCAGATGTCGGCACTTTCTCCCAGTCGTCCGGTCGCTTCGGCTTCTTCCGAACCAATGGGGGCCCCCACCCACGGTCGGATAATGTCAATCCACTGGTAATCGTTGAATTTCAGCTCCAGCCCCACATTCAACCGCCGATTGCGGTCTGTGGAAAACAACGTATAGGTGCCCAGCAGTGTCCACTCTTCGGCAAAGTGGTCGTGGAAGCGCGTGGCTATCCCGCCGTTGTTGAACAAACCGGGTCCTGGCAACACAAAAAGTGCGTTGGGGTCAAACGGCTGGCCGTTTTCATCCACAAAAACGGTGGCCGGATAGGTCACGATACTGCGGGGATCCAGCTCGGTGGTGACGGCACGCGGCCGCCAGCGCCGTCCGTTGGCGTCAGCTCGCAGACGTGTAAAGAGCCGGCTGAGCTGAATTTCGTAGAACGACCGCTCATTGATCACATGCGAAGCTTTCACATACGCCAACACGTTATCATGCGCAAACGTGTTGGCCTTTTCTGGCTGCAGAATAAAGGCATATTGAAAGCCGGGCGCTACGACCGCCTCGTTCCCCGTTACCTGTAGCATCCGGGTGTTCTGGTTGACCGTCAGCGAGCGCTGATAGGCGGCCTGCAGCTTCAGCCCCGGCCAGGGCGTGTAGGTCAGCTTCAGAAAGCTGTTCCAGCGGTTGCCTGTACGGGGGAGCAGGAAGTTCCACTTTACCAGCGAAGAGCGTACCGAGTCAGGGTCCGCCACCTTGCGGGTGAACCCGTCGGAAAGTTGAACCTGACCGGCAAAGAAAAAACGTAGCCGGGTAGTGCCGAGTGGCCCTCCCAGCGTCATCTCATAGATATCCTCGCGGAAATTGCTGTCCCAGTCTTCGTTCAGGCGGCCAAAGTTGTCCCGTTTATGGGTGAAACTACCCGAAAGCCGCTCGCCGCCTTCGCGGGTTTGAATTGCAACCACTCCGGACGTAACATCGCCATAACGCGCATCCAGTCCTCCGGTAATCACCTGTACCTCCTGAAAGGCATTCGTGCCCAGATCAAGCCCGAAGCCGGTCCCGGCCAATGGATCGCGCGCCGAGACGCCATCCACGTAAAAACCCGTCTCATAGGCGCGCCCTCCACGAATGTACAGGCCGGTCGGATCGCGCAGCACCCCGGCCTGCTGGCCTACCACCTCCTGTACCGAGCGCAACGGCGCCGCTTCGATCTGTTCGCGCGAGACGATATAGGCACTCGACGACTGTTCCACATCCACCAGCGGCCGCTCGCCTACCACCACGACTTCCTCGCCTACAACGACCTGCTCCTGCAACGTCACGTCCAGTGTGGTTGTCTCCCCGTCGCGCACACGCACGCCGGTAAAAAGCTTCGTTTCAAACCCCACGTAGGAAAAGCGCACGGAGTACTCGCCGGGCCGCAGTCCTTCGATCCGGAATCGTCCCTCCAGATCGGTAGCAGCCCCAAAGCTGGTGCCCACCACGACCACGTTCACGCCAGGCAAAGGCTCGCCGTACTCATCACGTACGGTACCGGCAATACTACCCTGGCCACGAGCTGGCAAGGCTCCGACCAGCATCAGCAGTCCCCATAGAAGCAGTATCACGCTGCGTCCGACAGTCCGTCGATTCATCGCTCCGGGAATCCAAGGCTTCGCAACAGCAACATAACGGCCTGGCGCCCCGCCTCTGGATTGCCGTCGGCTCCTATCAGCACGGGTTCACCAGTGAGTTCGTTCACCAGAGGAAGTCCAAAAAGGGCTACACGGGCATCGATACTGATGGAGGCCACTGTGCGCGGACGCGGCCAGCTTCCTCGCCGCCCGCTCCGGCTCAGATACTGATAATCCGCCTCGTACAGGGGAACGATGGTAGCGCCCTCGGCAAAATAGGGAAGTTCGTTGATAAAGAACCGTTTGCTCTGCAGCAGAGGCAATGGTTCGGTCACTCCAGGCGGCGTATTGATCGGCGTAATTGCTGCTCCAAAAGCCAGCTCCAATCGGCGCACCGTATCGGGCAGTACCATCAGATCGCTCAGCGGCAACATCAGAATAGCCGGATTACCAAGATTGGCCTCGGGATCCCGTGGTTGGGTAATCGGGCTGTGCACCAGAATGCGCCCACCTTGCTCAAAAAACAGGTCCATCACGGCCGCAGCGTACGGCAGATTGTTGCCGACAATACTGTTGACTGTAGCGGTCGAGACCCAGTAGATGTAGTCCCAGAGCGCCAGCGTCTGGCGCAGCGTCGGGTCGGGCACGGGCGGCAACGCATCCGAACGGGGCGTGTTGCCGGCCGATCCAGTCACGTACGGTTGCGACAGATCCCATTCATCGATGGGCATGTCTGGTGGCAGAAAGTCACGTAAAATGGCCCGATGGTAAGCCATAACGACACGCCCCGTTGCCTTTCGATAGTCGTTGACCAGCAATACCCGGCTTCGGGGCTTTTTGACAAACCAGGTGTATCGTGCCAGTGCACTGCTTGTATCGGCCTGGTCCACTGCCCGCACGTAGAACGTGTTTTCAGCATCAAGCCGAAGTCCTGGTACCTCAATCGTGGTCGATCGAAAAGCCCTGCCGGTATAGACCCGGGCAGTTGCTTCAAACTGGGACGGATTGTTCCGATCAAAGCGGGCGACGAAAGTTACAAAGTTCACCTCGGGCGGCAGCGCCACAAATTCGGTGGAATCGTTAAAGCTCACCTCAATACGGTCCAGGTTGGTAACCCCGTCCGGATCGTCGGCCTGCCAGCTAAACGAGAAGATGGGGAACGTTGTGTCAGGTGGAAGTTCAAAGTTAACCAGCCGAATTTCCGGGGGGGAATTCCGAATCGGGAAGACTGTGCGAGCGGGTGTTGGGTCGGCCAATCCTTCGTTGTCAATCGCCCGCACCTCAAACGTCACGTTGGCTGTCGCCTGTCCCGGGGGTATTGGTAGCAGCATCAGCGAATCATTCCGCGTGGTACGGGTCCAGCCAACGCCGACCGGTCCGGTAGCCGTATCATAGTAGCGCAGCTCGTAGGCCGCCACATACCCATCAGGATCATCGCCGCTCCAGGCTACATAGACAGTGCTGACCAGCCGCTCTTCCTCCGACAGGTTGTCCACCAGCGAGCTGTCGCGCACGCTCAGGTAGGTCTCAGGCGGTTGGTTGGGCAGCGGCTCTCCGGTGAAGCCGGCGTCACAGCCTCCCACCAGCACACCAATGAGCGTCCCCAAGCCCAGCAGCGTCTGTAGATGAACCCTCACGATTCCGCAAGCACGGTTCTCGTCGGGTGGGGCGATGACCAGCAGGCCACCACCCCACCCGGACGTAACGTTATTTCATGCGAACGATCATGCGCGTAGCTGTACCGGCCTCTGTGGTCAGCCGCACCACATAAAGGCCGTTCGAGAGCGTACGACCATCCAGCTTCACTTCGTGCATACCGGCCGCCTGCATGCCGTCGATCACCACAGCCACTCGACGCCCCAGCAGATCGAACACTTCCAGACGTACTGGACCGGCCTGCGGCAGCACGTAACGCAGCGTAGTAACGTTGGCGAAGGGGTTGGGATAGTTTGGCATCAGCGTGAAAGCAGCTGGCAGGTTCTCGCCCGGCTCAACATCCGTGGTAATGGTACCAATGTCCGTGGCCGGATCTTCGGGCACCAGCTTGTACTCGCCGAACGAATACCACCAGATACCCTGAATGAATGACACCTGATCACCGGCCTGGAAGGTGTTGACTGCAAAATCACGAGAAATGGCCGCCGATCGATCATCTGCCTTCACCTTGTTCGCTTCAGTGCCATCCGAGGAGAACGACCACTCTCCAAAACCTTCATCCGGGTCGATGATCGTCACGTTGTCAAAGCGTACAAGCATGCCTTCGTGGGCCTCAGCGATGGCCAGATCGACCATGTCGCTCGTGTTCATTGTCTTATAGCCCAGGAAGTTGCCCGTGCTCTCCTTCGTGAACGTAACGCTATCCAGCTCGGTCACGCCAAACCGTTCCCGGATGTGCGCCCGTGTAATGCGCAGCTGATCCCCCCGCTGGAGGGTGTCGCGTGCAGCCGAAGGCAGGTTCAGCAGGATTCCCGACCAGGGTCCCAGGTTCGGGTCGTCCTGCACCGCCACCAGCCCGGATATAGCAGGCTGACTCTGAACGACCACCTGCAGATCGATGCGGTCGGTTGTAATACCCACAAACGGACTGTCGCCTGGTCCCCCATCAGGGGTTTCCTGCACCTGAGCAATCTGTGTAATGCCGTTATAGAGTACCCGGTAGTATTGATCCTCGGAACGGGAACGGGCCCCCATGTTGTCTTCGGCCTCCACCCAGTAAATCACAAAATCGCCATCAGGTGCTGCTGGAATCTGTGCTTGATAGAGCGCCAGCGTCTCCCGCCCCCCTGCCTTTGAAGCAGCCGGCGTCGCAGCCACCACCTGGGTATCCGGGCTCGAGCTGGTATAGTAATGTAGCTCCACACTGGCAAGCTGGCGGTTAGGATCTGCCGTCGCTTCAATCGTAATCGTTACCGGCTCGTTCCCCGGTACAACGTCAGGCCGACCTACCCCTGCAATGGCCGGTGGCGTCTCCAATACTTCCAGATCCGTATCCTCGAAGGGGGCCAGCTTCAGCATGGCGCCCGGAGGAATGGCGCCCAGATCGAACGCTTCGAACGTCCCCCGAAAGACCACAAAGCCCTGCACGTTGATCAGCGCTCCCGGCGGCGGCGGCTGAAACGGATCGTTCGGATCCCGTTTGTTGAACTCGTCCGGATAGTCGGCCCGATCGTTTCTGAATCGCAGCGAAATATCATCATTCTGCACGAACGTCTGGCCCCCATCGGTCGAAAAGAGCCAGTTCGGGCGCCCCTGGTCCGCCAGCGTGCTGCGGAGCATGGTGGCATTTTCAATGCGCACGTACTGATTGTTCAGCCGGGCGAAGTTGTCCCAGTTCACCTGCACCTTGCCCTCGGCCACGTTCATGTTCAGATCGGCGGTCGTGACCACTACCGGATCAAGCAGGCTGTCAGGTAATCCCAGCGAGATATAATCTCCTATAGGCTCTATGCTGATCGGAGTAAGCTGTATCGTATGGCCAAAGTAGGTCACGACAGCCGTAAAGGTGGCCACATCGCCTCTGGTGAGGCTTTTCAGGCCTGTGGTTTCGTAGGAGCCATCTACGATCTGGATGGTCATCCCATCTTTTCCCTGCGAAAGTGCCGACGTATCGCGCACAAATACGTGCAACCGGGAAGGTATACCATCCTGATTCAGGCCAGACAAACCAGAGCTAAGTGGGTCGCTCATGACTACCGCCGTAAACCGCACCGTGTCGCCGGTCAGCGGTGAGCGGATCAGGCTCTGGATGCGGGCTATGTCGAGGTTCGTGCCCAGCTGCTTAAGCAGCGCCAGGCTATCAGGATGAATCTGATTAATCTCCCGCACAGTCACATCGTTGATCTGGGCACGGGCCGGAAGCAGGAGCCCGATACCCAGCAGCAGGGCCATCATCGTAGCAATGCGTCGCATGGCATCAGGGGTTTGGTGATTACGGGATATAGTTATTTAAGAATGACAAACTTTCCACGCTGAACCTCACCGGTGTCCAGGTCTTTCACGGTGAAAAGGTAAAGGCCGGCGGCCAGCTCCAGGCCGTTCTCCGAAAGCAGATCCCAGGCGTGCTCCCCTCCGCTGAACTGGCGTCCGGGTCCACTGAAATCGTTGAACCAGCGGATATCGCCACGATAAGTGGCGGCATCATGATAGAGCGTTTTGACAATCTCGCCGGCCAGCGTGTAGATGCGGATTTCACAGCGGGGCGGCAGGTTGTAGAAATAGAGCTTACGTGTGCGGCTGGTCCCCCCATCCCAGGCCGCGCCAGCCCGATAGGGATTCGGATAGACGCCCACTGGCCCGCGTCGCGTAGGCGTCGTGCCCGGAAAGACGCGAACGGCCCCGGCGGTGCGGGACGATTCGAGCGGTTCCAGACCGGCCTCAGGATCGCCTTCATCAAAAGCTGTCACAATGAACAGATACTGCCAGCCTGCTTTGAGATCGGGCATTTCAAAGCGATACCAGTACCGAGTCGTATCGTCGGGAAACTGCTTGGGCGCAGGCAGTCGGATGGCGTCAAAGCCGTTGTTGAAGCCGGTCCGGTTGCCGGGCTTGTCGTACTGCGCGATCAGGACAGCCCGATCAAGCAGGTTGCCCTGTAGATCGTCCCCGGGATTCGTTCGATAGATACGGTAGCCCTCAAAGTCGCGGCGTCCGGTAACAGGATCGATGGCGGCTTCGGCACTCCGATCCCAGTAGAGCACTACGCCCGTACGTGTCCGACTGGTCTGCGGATCCGTATCGGTGGTAAACTCCACACGCACCCGCGGCGCCGGAGGCGGTTCCGGGATCAGGTAACGGTCGAGCCGTCCATTGCCGTTCACATCTTCGCCCGGATCCAGTCGTCCGTTATAGTTCAGATCTTCCCCGGCATAGGTACGGCGTGCCCAGAAGAGATTCGTGCGCAGCAGACTGCGGCTTTCGACGTTGTCGACAGGGCGGCCGGCCAATCCCTGATAGGCTTCGGGTTTAAGCGCTCCAACAAAGGCAAACGTAACCCGCAACGTATCGCCGGGCAGCACCTGCCGAAACGGCCCGATAGGCGTCAGTCCAATCCAGTTGCCCTGCGAGCGCTGTCCGGCCGTCCGAAGCTCCTCACGCCAGGCCTGCCAGTCCTCCAGATAGTCCGGATCCTGACAGGCCAGATCGTGCACGCCGGCGCAACCGGGATAGTCGGCAGGATTCGGATAGGGAGTCCCCATCCGCTGATAACGCGTGCGGTCGTCGCCCGGCCGTGAGCGCTCGTCCGTTCCCCCACTAAAGAGCCACCAGCGCGGATTCACAATCGGTGGTGTATAGCCATCCCGCACATACTCCTCCGCTACGTTGGGATGAAAGAAGCGATACTGGCCCGTGCGAGGATCCCGCCATTCAGCCCCCAGAAAAGCGATGGCCCCGTAGGTATTGATCGACTCTTCCGTCCCCCCGGCATTAAAGGCATAGGTGGCCTGCAAGCTGTCAATAAAGCCGACCCCGTTCTTGTTGAAAAAGGCACTGCCCTGGTCCTGCGTCGTGTTTACGTTGCGAACGACCAAGTCGTGATAAAGTCCTACGTAAACGCTATCCCAGGGCTGATCGCTGATGTTAATGATGTCGAAATTGATGATAACGAAGCTCTCAGTGAACGGAAAATTCCAGGCATAGCTGGTCTGAATGATTTTAGCACCGAGTTGTCCGGCTGGATCAGGCATCGGAATCAGGGTACCGGGCAGGAAGCGCGCCGTGTCGGTATAAGCCGTGATAAAATCCTGGTGACTGACGGCTATCCGGGTAAAAACCGGTGATGTGGGAAGTGTAGAGCGTTCGACGATTGGCTCAAGAGGCGCCAGCTCATAACCAGCCGCTCCTGGCCGGTAACCTCCGGCTGCTGTGACCGCACCGGTGCGCACGGTAATGATGCCATCACTCCGAATAGCGCCAATCCAGAGCCCTGCTTCAAAGAGGTGCTCGACACCAGAATCCAGCGGATATTCAAACGAAGGTGGCCCACTCGGATTGTTGCGCACATTGGCCTTGCCCACAAAGCCCGCGTTTGTGATCGTAAGCCCCACATTGCCAATGTTCACCACCCGTTCTTCAAAGCCCTGTGCCTGCACCGCAGTCCCTCCCCCTCCCCCTGCTCCTATCAGCATGCCTCCCAACATGCCCAACGTAAACCACGACCACCACCGGGCTATCCGTACTCCCATTGACCTCGTTCAAAAACGTTACGCCCCCTGCTTGCTATCGCTTAAGACAAAGTATACATGGTAATTCTCAAGAACACAACCCATACCTCTCGGCGAAATGCTTAAAATAGACTTTATTGTCAGTTAGGACCGGCGTTTTTAGATTAATAGGGTGTTCCGTGGACTTTCGTTAAACTTACCTGCAAACGACCATGCGACGGTATCTTTTGCTCGGGTTGCTCTTTCTGGTGGCCGGAACGGCCTATGGGCAGGGTGTGACGACGTCTGCTATGCGCGGGGTTGTGCGCGATGAGCAGGGTGAGCCGCTGCCTGGCGCCAATGTTGTAGCGACCCACCTTCCTTCAGGCACGCAATATGGAACCGCCACCAACATAGACGGCGTCTTTTTCATTCCCAATATGCGCGTGGGGGGGCCCTACCAGGTACGCATTACCTTTGTGGGCTACCAGCCCTATGTGCGCGAAAACGTTATGCTGCGGCTGGGTGAGACCTTTGTGTTAAACGTGCGCCTGGAACCGCAAGTAGCCGAGCTGGAAGCCGTAGAGGTCGTGGCGGCAGCTGGCGTATTTGATGCGACCCGCACCGGTGTAGGTGTCAATCTGGACGAAACCCGCATCAATACCGCCCCTACAGTCGGGCGCGATCTGGCTGACTTTGTGCGGCTGGTGCCTCAGGCCTACGTCGAAAATGATGACGATGATGGCCCTGCCATTTCCATTGCGGGCCAGAATAACCGCTACAATGCCATCTTTATCGACGGCGCGGTCAATAACGACGTATTTGGCCTTTCGGCTCAGGGCACCAATGGCGGACAGACGGGCGCCACGCCTATCAGCCTGGATGCCATTGAACAGTTCCAGATCAACATTTCGCCCTACGACGTTACCCAGAGCGGATTCACCGGTGGGGCCATTAATGCCGTAACCCGTAGTGGCACGAACCAATACGAAGGGTCCATCTATTATTTCCTGCGCAACGAAATGCTGGCCGGGCTGACTCCCAAACCCCTACCAGGTCAGCAGCGCGAGCGTCTGCCTGACTTTATCAACCAGCGCTACGGTTTCCGGTTAGGTGGGCCCATTCTGCGCAACAAGCTGTTCTTCTTTGTCAACGCCGAGCTGCTTCGCTCCGAAACCCCGCAACCCTACGTGCCGGGCGAATACCTGGGCGAGTCGGCCAATCGGCTGGATGAAATCCGTACCGTACTTCGGGAAGAGCTGGGCTACGATCCGGGCACTTACGGCACCAAAGCGGCCACACTGGACGACAATAAGTTGCTGGTGCGCCTGGACTGGAATATCAATCCGCAGCACAAGCTAAGTGCCCGCCTGAGCTATTCCGCTTCGGATAACCGTGACGAGTTCGATAGCGGCCCCTTCCAGATCGTCTTTCTGGACCGCACCGAGGTGTTCCCCAACCGCACGCTCTTCACTACCGTCGAGCTGAACAGTGTGTTGGGCGCCTCGTATGCCAACAAATTAATTGTTGGCTACACGCGCGTTCGAGACGACCGGGATATTGACCGTCAGCCTTTCCCAACGGTCAACATCGCCGACGGTCAGGGCGATATTCTCCTGGGCCCCGAGCCCTTCTCTACGGCCAATATGCTTAACCAGGACATCTTTACCATCACGAACAATTTCAACTGGTTCAAAGGACGGCACACGTTTACACTGGGAGCCCATTTTGAGTATTACAACATTGCCAACCTGTTCATCCCCTTCAACTTCGGCTGGTATTTCTACGACAGTGTAGACGACTTTCTGCAGTCCGTCTGCGCAGCCAGCGCTCGTGATGGTCAGCTCGTCACGCCAACCTGTCAGGCCTATGGCCTGGACGTCGAGCCGGCCAGTGCCTTCTTCCAGCGAGGATTTTCCCTGGTAGGTAGTGATATTGGCGACGAAGCGGATAACATCGGGGCCTTCAAGGCCTTTCAGATCGGCTTCTATGTACAGGACGAGTTCCAGGTAAATGACCGTCTCCGCGTAACCGCTGGCCTTCGGTTTGATATTCCGAAGATCACCACACGGCCACGCTATGCGCCTGACGTGTTCGATACGACCATTCCAGCTGTCTCCCAGTACTATGATTTAGAAGGAGCTCGTCCCGGCCAAACCCCACGCGCATTGCTGTACGTCTCCCCGCGCGTTGGCTTCAACTATGATCTGTCCACCAATGGTCGTCGCGCTCAGCTCCGCGGTGGAGCCGGCATTTTCCTGGGCCGCGTCCCATTTGTCTGGCCGGGTGGTATGTTTCTCAACAATGGGGTCAACACAGGCTTCATCTTCCGTGGTGGGCCTGTAGAGTTTCGGCCTGACCCCCGAAACGCCCTCAGCCCGGTAGACTTTGGCATTCCACCGGATGCTCTGATCCCAAGCGGCCGACTGGAAATTTTCGCTCGTGACTTCCGTTATCCGCGTGTCTTCCGTACCAGCATCGGCCTTGACTACGAACTGCCTTACGGCATCATCGCCACTCTGGAAGGACAGTTCACCAAAACCCTCAACAACATTCTCATCAAAAACATCAACCTCAAGCCCCAGAATGCCCGGCTCGACGGACCGGACAACCGCCCCATCTATGCCTATGGGTTTGATGCGCGGGGACGCGTCAACCGTCGAGCCAGCCTGATCGACGATCGCTACTCCTCCATCATGCTGGCGACCAATACCTCAAAGGGCTACACTTACGACTTCACCATTCAATTGCAGAAAGAATTCGGCCGTACGCTCTACGCCAGTCTGTCCTATACCTATGGCGATGCGTTCGCCGTCAATGACGGGACTTCCTCCCAGATCGTATCGCTCTGGCGTTATAACGAACATGTAAACGGTGCCAACAACATCGGACTGGCCCGGTCTGACTTCTCCATTGGCCATCGGATTCTGGGCCAGCTAACCTATCGTCGTACTTTCTTTAATCGGTTGGCTACTACGATCACCCTGTTCTACACCGGGGAGTCAGGCCGTCCCTTCTCCTATACCATCGGCCGCAGCCGTTATATGGTCGGTGAGGGGCCGGAATCCCGCGATGTGGCCCTGTTCTACGTGCCCCGCAACGCCAGCGAACTGGTCTTCAAACCCTACGTCAGTGGCGGACGCACGATCACACCGGAGGAGCAAGCCGCAGCGCTCGAAGCCTTCATCGAAGGCAATCCCTACCTCCGGAAGCGGCGAGGCAAATATGCAGAACGCAATGGCGACCGGACTCCCTTTGAATCCGTACTTGATCTGAAAATCGCTCAAGAAGTTTTCACCAATATCGGGGGTCGCCGGCACAAGATCGAGCTAACGCTTGACATTTTTAACTTTACCAACCTGCTGGGTGAGCTTTTCGGTGCCGAATGGGGCATTCGCTACAACCGCCCCTTCCAGTATGCCGTGGTGCAGTTTGAAGAATTCAGAGATCCCGAAAATGGTGATCTGACCCCGGTCTACACGTTCCGTTTGCTCGATATCAAGAGCAAGCAGGATATTTTTGACCGGCTGGTCAAAGATTTTGGCACCTATAGCTCACGCTGGCAAATGCAGCTTGGCCTGCGCTATACTTTCTAAAGCCAAATAACGTAGTGTTACACTCCGGATGAGCCTCGCCGGCCGGCGAGGCTCTTTTTTTTAAGTGTTCCCAGTAACCTCAACGCCCCCATCGTCTGTCCTTAGCTTGTAAGGCAGCGGTTGTGTCTTTTTTAGCTAATCTCCAGAAATTATGGTACCTTTTCGCTACGTTCGGGAGCTCTTCTTGCTTGTCCTACTGGGCAGCTTTTTGAACCAAAGCCACTGGCACGCAGGATCTCAACGTGCGTTATGCGGCTCTGTTAGACGCTGTTGATTCCCGGTTTATCCGCGCCTGGGCTATCTCTCCAGATGGGCGCTATCTCACGGGCGAAGCCTACCATAAAACCAGCGGGAAGCGCGAAGCTTTTCTCCTTGAGATCGGCCAGCTTACCTCTTCAGAAGAAGTTGCCTCTCAACCTGCTGTCCCTCGACTTTTGGCGAACGCCCTAATCCTTTCGCAGAAATAACCACCCTTTCTTTTTATCTGCCACAACCGGCCCAGGTCCGCCTGGAAGTTTTCGATCTCCTGGGACGTCGGATAACAACTTTAGTGGATGCGCAGCGTAATGCAGGATACCATATCATACAGTATCGGCCAATAAATTTAACGGCCGGGGTTTATGTATATCGGTTGACCGTAGGGAATCGGCAATTGTATCAGAAAATGCTTTATTTGAAATAGGCTTATCGATAGTGGCTATCCCGGTACACTCCCCGGGGCGAAGTCAAGCTTTAGGAAGGGCCTCCCTGCAGGGAGGCCCTGTGTCTTCATTCATCACAATGAAGAGGACGTGTCGGCCCAACTGTCTCCTCAATCAATTTCAGGATGCGTTTATACTCATCCGTCCAGCTCGAGGGCTCTCGGAAGCCATGGCCTTCGACCGGATAGACGGCCAACTCCCAGTCTTCTTTGCCCAGCTCAATCAGTCGCTGCACCAAGCGGAAGATATCCTGTGGCTGGACGTTCGTGTCCACCAGTCCATGGCACATGAGCAGGGGGTCTTCCAACCCCTCCGCATGGTAAATGGGCGAGGAGCGCACGTAGGCGATCGAGTCGGTCTCCGGCGTGTTCAAAATGTTCGAGGTATAGGGATGGTTGTAGTGCGCCCAGTCGGTTACCGCCCGAAGCGCTGCGCCGCCTCCGAAGTGCTCTCCTTCGGTGAAAAGCGCCATGAGCGTGAGGAAGCCGCCATAGGAGCCACCGTAGATGAAGACGCGCTCGGGCGGAATGCCGTAGCGTTCCTGTACATAGCGCGATGCATCCACATAGTCCTGCAGGTCGCGGCCACCCATGTGACGATAGATGGCTGTGCGCCAGTCGCGTCCGTAGCCCGCCGAGCCTCGATAGTCGAGATCCAGTACCAGATAGCCGCGATCAGCCAGCAGGTTATGGAACATGTACTCGCGGAAGTAGCTGCTCCACCACCGGTGGACGTTTTGCAAATAGCCCGCTCCATGCACGAAGAAAACGGCCGCACCGTTGAGCGAGTCGGGCTCGTAGACGCGGGCCGGCACCTGTGCACCGTCGGAGGCTGGAATGAACCGGATCTCCGGATCGCGCCAGGGATAAGCCAGCCATTCGTCTGTAGGCGAGTGCGTAATGCGCCTCGGCTCGCCGGAGCGCCCCCGTCGCAGAGGCTGCAGATAAATCTCCGGGGGACGGTTA
The DNA here is from genome assembly GCA_030950375.1 of Rhodothermus sp. GTDB lineage: Bacteria > Bacteroidota > Rhodothermia > Rhodothermales > Rhodothermaceae > Rhodothermus. The sequence continues at coordinate 69,282 of JAUZRN010000007.1, forward strand.
CTGTAGGAATATCGAATGCCCATGACCTGTTCATCCGGACTCAGCACCACGTCGTTGCGGCCTGCCAGTGTGGTGAGCCGCTCGCGTGGTCCCCCGTCGATAGGCATTCGATAAAAATGACGTTCAAATGGCGAACCCTCGCTGCTGGTAAAATACCAGTAGCGGCCATCGCGCGAAATAAAGGGATTGAACACTTCGAATTTGCCATCGGTGAGCTGGCGAATCTGGCCGGTCTCCACGTCCACTACGTACAGATGGCTATAGCCGGTACGCTCGCTCTGAAAATAAAAATGACGGTTATCCGGCAACCAGCCCATCGTGCTACGTCCGCCAAACCAGGAGATACCGGGTCCGGCAATCCAGGCTTCATCATGCTGGCGATCGAGCACCGTCAGACGGCCTGTCTCCGGATTGAGCCGCACGATCCAGCGGTCCTTATTGTCGCGCGCACGGATCTCCAGCACGGCATAGCGGCCATCGCCGCTCCAGTAAGGTCCATAGGCATACAGAAAGCGTCTGGTCTTCTGCGAATCAGGCTCGACGCCCTGCGCTCGCAGGTATGCAGGCACATCATAAGCTCCGGGGACCTGATGCAGATCGATCTGGTAGGTGGTGTCGCGCAGCAGGTCCTGCACGTACAGCTCAAAGCTGCGTGGTGGCACGCCCACCTTGGGCCGCGCCGGTAACTCCCGGGCGTAGCCCGACTCCGTCACGTAGTCCATCACGGCCGTCTGCTTGTCCCGCGGCGAAGGCGTTGTCAGCGCAAACGTAACGAAACGACCAGTAGGGTCGAGCTGCAGTTGTTCTACGCTTTTGTTTCCATAATAGAAAGTAGGCGGCGGATTTTCTGCCCGACGATCTCGCTCCCGTGCCTTTTCGCGGGCTTCCCGCTGCGCCACACGCTTGCGGATCACCTCAAAAAGCGCTCGTTGCTGTGCTTCGAGAAAGGCATCTTGCGCATCAGGCTTGCGCTCGCGCGGTGCACTGCCACGCCGCAGATCGGTCAGCTGCGTAAGTGCCCCGGTGCGCAGGTCCAGCTGAAATAGATTGTTTTCCTTGACGAATACGATGGCCTGTCCATCGGGCGTAAAGCGCGGATTGCGCTCCCGGGTGGGCGTCCGGGTCAGACGGATCAGACGCCGTTCTCGGCGATCATAAAGGTACAGATCGCCGTCCCGTACGAACACCTTGCGGCGGAAGTCTGCGTCATAGACCCATTCGCCATGATGCCAGCCATCAAAAGCCGGCGGCAGGTTGCGGCGCTCTTCGGGCGAAACCTTCTCCGGAACACCCCCATCGCGGGAAACCTTGAAAAGTGAATCTGCAGGAAATTGACCCTTTGGATTCCACCAGAAGTAAAGAAACTGGCCGTCTTCGGACCAGAATGGATGATCGGGCCAGTCGCCGATCCAGGTTTTGGGATCCTGCATAATCTTTTCCACAGTAAGCTGTGGCTGGCCCCGGGCCACCACGCTCAGCAGTAACAGCAGGATCCATCCGGTGACCAGACGTTTCATGGGGAATCAGCTGGTTGGTGAATCGTGTTCAGGATGTGGAAAAGATAAGCGCTCGCTTTCAAAAGATGCGTACCTCTCCCCCGAATGACGTCGAGACCCTGTACCGTCATGTGCGAGATCAGGCCTGGACACCTGCCCTGGATTTGCTCTACCGGCACCGGTCCAAGCTGAAGACGGATCCTCTGTGGCGCCACGCCGCTACGGTGCTTATGCAACAGGTGCATACGCACCTGCACGAAGTGAGCGAAGCTGTTCTGGAGCAACTTTTCCTGCTACACACCGGACGGCTCTACGAACTGCCCGAAGCCATCTTCACCGACCTGATTGCTGAGCTGGTACGTCGCCACACCGACCGGCCCGAAATCGCCCGACGCTATGCCCGCTGGTGTCCAACCCATCCGGAATGTGCGCGCCTGCTTGAACCTGCCGTTGCTCCAGTTGCCTGGGAAGACTGGGATGGTTTTGCCGTGCAACGCCACCTGCCGACACAGCCTGCCACCCCTCCGTCGCTCTTCCGCTCCCGGCAGGAGTTTGTGTTTTTTCAAGCTGTCCGCGAAGTATTTCCTACCTACCTGGTCTATCCAAACGTAGCACTTTCATGTCTGATCGAATACGACCGCGTGGCCGATCGGCTGAATGAAGAGGAGCGCCGCTATGCGCTGCAGGCATTGGTGGACTGCGCCGTCTTCGATCCGGACGACGCTTACCGCCCCCGCTACTGTTTTGAACTGGATAGCCCCCTCCATGCTGTGGCGGAACGTCGCATGCGCGACATGCTCAAGACGCGGATCTTACAGCAGGCCGGACTTCCCCTCTACCGCATCCGTCCCCCTTCGTCATCGGTCGATCGCACCGCTCTTGTAGCATTGCTACGTCGGCTTTTGCAGGCCGGCTCTTGAAATGGCGTTTGCATTTTTTCCTAATTGCATGCGGAGTGCGCCTTGCACGAATCCTTTGGTAGGCTTTGTGCGTTTAGCGGTCTTGCCCAAGGGAGAGAGGTCTGCTGTAAGCTGGCATGCCTCTACCAGCAGACCCCGTAGCTCAGCTGGTAGAGCACCTGACTTTTAATCAGGGGGTCGCAGGTTCGAATCCTGCCGGGGTCACGCCAATGCCCGGGTGGCGGAATTGGTAGACGCGCCGTCTTGAGGGGGCGGTGCCCGCAAGGGCGTGCTGGTTCGAGTCCAGTCCCGGGCACTGTAAGCCCTACCGCAAGGGTAGGGCTTATTTTTTTCAAATCTCGTAAAGAAGGGCTTTTTATCCCCAAAAATCCACGAAAAGCAGCGGCTGATTTACAGAGGGATCCCTTCATTGGTAAAACAATCTTGCACCTTACGCGGATCTGGCTTACCCTACGAACATTAGAGGCGGAAACCTTCAGCAAGACGGCGTTTCATGACCCGCGTACGTGTAGAGTTACCGGTCATTCTTCCCGATATTCCGGACGAGCAGGACCCCTGTGTGCAGCGCCTGCAGGCCTCTTTGTCCGTAAAGCCCGGTATTGAGCACGTGCATGTAGTGCCGCCACAAGATGGCACACCCGCGTGCCTGTGCGTTCATTACGATCCAGACCAGATAAGTCTGGACGAGATTGAGCGCTGGGTGCGTCAGGAAGGCGCCGCGCTTACCGAACAGTATGGGCATCTGGTACTACCGGTCTCAGGCATTCGCAATATTCGACACGCCCAGCGTTTAGAACGTCGCCTTCTGCGCGAGCAGGGCATCCTGGATGCCCAGGTAAGCGCAGCCGGGGTCGTGCGCCTCGAATACGACCGTCGCCACTGGCAGGAGACTGCGGTTCGTGCGCTGATTGAACAGCTCGGTCTGACCATTCTGCCTGCATTTCCTACTCCTGCCCCTGAAGAGAAACATGTACACGCGGGCATTTTCGGAGAACGAACGGAACTGATTTACGCCCTGCTCTGCGGATTCTTCCTGGGAAGCAGCTGGGCCGCGGAGACCTGGCTGAACGTACCTGCCTTCTTGCCCCGTATCGGGTATCTGTTGTCCTACTTCTTCGGCGGCTATTACACCCTTCGTGAAACCTGGGAAAGCCTGAAACAGCGGCAACTCAACATTGATTTTTTGATGCTGGCAGCAGCCACTGGTGCCGCATGGCTGGGCCACTGGGCCGAAGGGGCCTTTCTCCTGTTTTTGTTCAGTCTGGGCCACGCCCTGGAACACTATGCCATGGGTCGGGCCCAGCGAGCAATCCGATCACTGGGCGAACTCATGCCGCGCACCGCGCTACGAAAAGCAAACGGCACGCTGCAAGAAGTCCCTGTAGAAACCTTGCAGGTAGGCGATGTCGTGGTGGTACGTCCAGGCGAACGCATCCCTGTAGATGCCATCGTGATCGAAGGGCAGAGCAGTGTCAATCAGGCGCCGGTCACAGGGGAAAGCATTCCGGTGGACAAGCTGCCTCATCCGAATCCTCAGGAAGCCCTCCAGCAATGGGAGCGTCTTTCGGATGCACACCGTGTGTTTGCGGGCACCCTGAATGGCAACGGCTCCCTGACCCTTCTGGTTGCTCGAGAAAGCAAAGACTCCACCATCGCGCGATTGATGCAACTGGTCATGGAGGCAGAAGCCCGCAAGTCGCCCACGCAGCGGTTCACCGAACGCTTCGAACGTTTCTTCGTGCCTGCGGTGTTGCTCTTTGATCTACTGGTAATGCTCGGTGGTACGCTGTTGCTGGGATGGCCCGTAGCGACAGCCTTCTATCGGGCCATGGCGGTGCTGGTAGCCGCCAGCCCCTGCGCACTGGCCATCTCAACCCCCAGTGCCATTCTAAGTGGTCTGGCCCGGGCTGCCCAGCGTGGTGTTCTGATTAAAGGCGGCGCTCCCCTGGAAACCCTGGCGCTGGTGCGCACCATCGCCTTTGATAAAACCGGCACCCTTACCCGGGGACGCCCCCAGGTTACCGACATATGGCCCGCTCCAGGAGCCTCTCAAGCATTACTGTTGGAAACCTTGCTGGCTGTCGAGCGCCTCTCTGATCATCCACTGGCTGAAGCGGTAGTACAACACATCGAACGCACCGCTTCCTTCGCCCACCTGCCCGATCCAATCGATATGGAAACCGTGCCCGGACATGGAATCCGCGCCCGCATTGATGGCGAACCTGTATACATTGGCAACCTTCGGCTATTCGAACAGGAACAGATTCCGGTTCCTCCTGCCCTCCAACAACGCATTCAAGCCCTGGAGCAGGAGGGCAAAACGACTATGCTGGTTCGTCGCGGATCCCGCTTTCTGGGCATTGTCGCCTTGCGAGATGACCCGCGGCCCGAAGCAGCTGCCGTCATCCGAGCCCTGCACCAACTGGGTATTCAACGAATACTCTTGATCTCCGGAGATAATAACCGCGTAGTGCAGGCCATCGCTCAACAAGTGGGTCTTGATGAAGCGCAGGGCAACTTACTCCCGGAAGACAAAGTAACCGCGATTCGTCAACTCCGAACAGAAACGCCACCGGTTGCCATGGTCGGCGATGGTATCAACGACGCGCCCGCACTGGCCCAGGCCGATGTAGGCATTGCGATGGGGGCGGCGGGTTCCGATTTAGCGCTGGAAACAGCCGATATCGCGCTCATGGCAAATTCCCTGCAAGGCCTTCCCTTTGCCCGTGCACTTAGCTTGCAAACGCGCCGAATCATTAAACAGAACCTTTGGATCAGCCTGGGCATGGTCGCCTTCCTGATCCCAGCCGCCCTGCTGGGACTGCAGCTGGGCGTGACCGTTATGTTTCATGAAGGCTCCACGCTGGTGGTCGTCTTCAATGCGCTGCGGCTGTTGACCTACTCGTATCCTTCGTAGAGGAGTTGCAAAATATAAACGGACCCTTCGCCTCTGAAGGCAGCCTCACTACCAGCTTTCGCTTCCGTCAACCCCTCCACCTCAAATCGCCTCTTGCTCCCTCTCTCCTTCAGTGCACTTTATCCATGAGCCGCGCTGCGGCGGCGCGTTCCTCTCCTGATTAATGGTTGCTTGCTTAGCCATTTTGATTTAAAAAAACAGCTCAGCCCTCTAAATGCGGCAGGGGCATACCTGCCCTCACCCATCGCCGCATTCGGTCTACCCCTACCCATCGAAGCAGCACGTGGTAGGCACCGGCCTTTCGTACCAGGAGCACAAGCTGCGGGGTCGCCTGCAAACCCGGAGCAATCTCCTGCACATACCGCACGGCTAAATTCTGCCAGCGAGCACCCACTGCCACTTCATGGAAAGGCCCCATCTTTTCCAGATGCTGGAGTCCGCTCCGAACGTCGCGGCTGATGGCAATCCCCACCATACGAAAAGCTATGCCCTGCTCCTCTACCACTTCCTGGAGGCGATGGCGCATGGCTTCCAACAACACGGGCAACGCAGGATCATTCGAGGGCCCGCAGGTAGGCGAACCGATATACACCAACAGAAGCGCTTGCTGATCCTCGCCAGACCAAAGCAGCTGCCAGGGGTCAGGGCGCAGCTTCTGATAATAGAGAGGCGCCGCCAATCCCTGCAAAAGCCCACTGAGCATGAGCAATCCCGCTCGCATTGCAACCTGCCGCTTACGAGCCACTTAACCGTTCTGGAAAACGAAACAATGCCACATGGGGTAGCTCAGACGCCAGACTGATACCCAGCCCATCGGTCCCCTGCCACGCGTAAAGGTGGGAGAAGGGGAAGGCTACCTCCTGACCGTACCACCGCCGTTGTGCCGGATCCAACGCAAAGACATACGAAGCGATCGTCTTAGCGGCCAGAGGTTGCAGAGACCGTCGCTCCTGATATACCAAGTAGAAGAGCACCCTGCCGCCCGGTAGAGGCAACACGCTCCGCAGCACATAGCCCCGATCGCGCAACGTTGGCCGCAGACGACGTCCTTCTATGAGGCGGTAGGCCAGAATAGGCGCTCCGTCGATCCGCGCCTGCCACCGCCGGGTCCCATCTGTGCCATAATAGGCAGCCACAGGGAGATATCGATAGGCCAGCAGCAAACCGGGACCATACGGATCACAATACAACTGGGCTTCCAGCATAAGCGGATCAAATCCCTCTGGAAGTGCCTCAGGCGGATAGGCGTCCTGCCTACCAAAGGAGCGCACGAGCGCACCCTCCAGCGTCAACACCTGAAACATCGGCTGCTCCTGCCACTGTGCCGACTGGGTGTACACGTACAGGGTATCCGCCAACAGACACCATCCAATTGGACTGGCCTGTAGCTGGGCCCCGAGGTTATACGTCTGGTCCAGCACAAACCCTGTCCCTTCCGGGCGATAACGATGCAAACGGGGGCGTCCTTCTTCCATCACGTACAGCCAGCCGCGACTGTCAAACGCCACATAGGCGGGCTGGTCGAACTCTCCCGGTCCCATCCCTTTTCGCCCCACTTTGAACAAAAAGCGGCCGGCGCGATCGAAAAAACGGACCTCTCCGTTGTCCCCATCGACGACCACCAGCCGACCTTCCGGATCGAACGTAGCGTAAACGACCCGTCCCAGAAAGTATTCCGGTCCCTGTCCCTCGGCAGCGCCAATCATCTGGCGCACCGTTGCTTTCTCCAGAACTTCCACGACCGCCCAGTCCTCTGGGGGAGCCTGGCGCGCCGCATCCGACGATAGTACGAAATCAAACGGTCCCCGCAGCCGTTCCGGCAGCGGGTAAAGCGTTTCGGGCGGAGGCGAAGGACGGCAACCGATCAGACTCCCTATTAGCATCAGCCCTATCGCCAGATACCTCATAAGGCCCTCTCTCGCTATGGTTGTCCGGGCAACACGTAATAGGCAATGTGAGGAATTTCTTTCTGGAACAGATCCCAGCGAAACCCGATCAGCACGGAATCGCGCACGGCCACCAGCGTCGCAAAAGGATAGGCTTCCAGATTTAACCGCATCGCCTTCCGACGGCGCAGGTCCAACAAGTACGCCATCGGCGCCTTTTTTATCAGCCGGCCCCGTTCGCTTTCATAGCGAACGAAAGCATAAAACAAGAGGTCCTCCTCCAGAAGAACGGGTTCGATCAGATCATCTACCTGCCCTGTGTAGGAATATTTCTCAATAAAGGAATCCGTGGTATAGTATTCAGCAATTCGATGATCAATTAGGAGAAAGGGCTGTAAATGTATTTCTTTTAAGAAAACGCTATATCGCTGATCCCCTACAAAGTAATCCACAATGGGAAAAAAAAGATAGGAAGCCACAATTCCCTCACCACAGGTCATAAACGTTCTGTAGATTTCACTATGCAGAAAGCCTTCCTGTTCGTGGGTAGCATAATGCCGGTGTCTTCCAAAGCTTCTGACAATCTTGGAAGACAGATCGATCTCAAAAAATAGCGGATCCTCTCGAAGACGTGAAGGCTTCTGCGTGATCAGATGACCATTTGCATGGAGGCAAACATCATTCAAGTAAGAAGCACCGGAAGGCAGATCTAAGAGGCGCACAAATTCATACCCAGATTCCTGGCGGCGATATACCACAAACAGGGATCGTGAATAGTCGTAAACATACAGCGTATCATTTACGCCCACCAGCAGATGTCCTGCCTGGATGTACTCGCCCGGCCCTTCGCCCTGGCGGCCTACCAGCGTTACAAAGCGTCCCTCCTGATCATACACGCGCACTTCCTGGTTTTCAAAGTCCAGCACCACCACCCGTCCTGCGCCATCGACGGCCACATCCCATACCCTCCCGAACATGCGATAGCGATCCTCCGAAAACCATGTCCCCAGCTCCCACTTCAGACGCGCCTGCTGCAGCCGCACCGCCCATGTCTGTAAGACCGGATCACTGTCCTGCGAAGCGACCACCCAGTCAAACGCTTCCAGGGGCGGCAAACGGGCCGGATCCGGGTGCCAGTGTGTTCCTTGTCCTGCTTCGGGCACACTCCCCCCACAACCACTCCCCCCTAACAGGCCGGCACATAGCAGCACGCCCCCAACCCTTCTATTCAACCACCTCGCAATCATAGGTCCGGCACCCGGCTACCAGCGTCGCATCACATCCTTTAGGCACATCGGCATCCACACAATACGTGTCATCATGGCATATATCATATTCACAATGCAACGCACGAGAATCAGGCTGAGGAAGGAATAAGCCTATCACGAAAACTGCCAACGCAAAAAAAGTCAGAATGCTTATCTTCTTCATGGCTTCACTCGCGATATTTATTCTGGATCACAATTTTCGATCTCGCATAGCACGCCTGTCATCATGCAATTGGTCGCATAAAAGTCCCTGTGTATACACCTTCCTCTAAGTTCGCCTGTCCTTTCCGACTGTTCTGTTTGGCAGACATCATGTTCACAGAAAGGATGTCCCTGCGTCTGTGAAGAGGGGAACAGGAAAGCACCCGCCAATAATATGGCCGACAGAAACAGGAGGATAAGCTCACGCCGCATGGCTTCGTACAGGTTTTATTTACATGAATCTTACATGAACAGAGGAATGGATAAAAAAAGTTAGCATATCAATTATTCATTCGTTAAGAAAATGTGAATAGCAGATACACACTTCCTACGTGAGAGACCAGCCGGAGCTGCTGGCGTGGCTGCCCTTGCTGTCTAAATGCTTATTCAGCTATCCTCGGACCTGAGGGGTGCTAACTGCAGCCGTACCGGGGTTTGAGACCTGATTGAAGGTTGTTCGCGGGCCTTTCACTGGAGGACACAGGCCGATCTGCTCACCGCCTCGGCAGCGGACAGGCTGCCGTTTCCTCTGCTTCGGTACTCAGCGGTTCAATCTGCGCCCACAGGTCTTTGATCGTCAGAACGCGCGCAGGCCAGACTGGCAGACCTGCCGCGCGCAGTGCCCGCGCTACCCATCGGTTGCTGTTGTTGAACAGGTGGTAGCGACCTTTTGCCGCATAAAACTGCCCTTCTCGTCCGTACAAAGCCGGTGCAACTGGTTGCAACGCCCCCTGCGCATCCCGCTTGAAATAGTTAGCGATATAGGTTACCAGCTTCTGAAACGCTGTGCTATCAAGCGCCAGCTGTCGCACCGGTCCCTTAAAGATACGAGCGGGTGCATAATCGAAGGCTGCCACATGCAACACCGCATCGGTGGGCCAGAGAGCTGCCCGCAGTGCATCCCCCGCGTCAGGATTCGGGTCAGGATAGTAGCCAGCCTCTCCCCAGCCCACTTCCACGTAGCGTCGCTCGGGAAAGAAGATTTCGGAGGGCCAGTCAGTCCCCTTGAGATCAGCCTGGCAGAAGGCAATGCCGGCATGCCAGCCGTGGTGAATCAGATAAATTTGAAAGCGTGACTCCTGTGCCGGTATCTTTTCGACCAGCAGCCATGCAAAGCTCAGCAAAAAGAAGCGCTTCCGCATTATCCGCTTTAGTATTTCAGGGGAACTCTACCCGAGCGGCCATGGTGTGCAACCGCGGCTGTTTGTCCGCACAATCTAACCACAGGTTCCGCCATGCCGCCACTTAATCGCTACAGCCGCCGCATCACCCAGCCCCGGTCGCAGGGAGCCTCGCAGGCCATGCTGTTGGCCACCGGCCTGCAGGAAGAGGACCTGGACAAACCACAGATCGGCATTGCTTCGGTCTGGTATGAAGGGAACCCCTGCAACATGCACCTGCTGGACCTGGCCGCCGAGGTGAAGGCCGGCGTGCAGGAAGCCGGTATGGTCGGGTTTCGTTTCAATACGATCGGCGTCTCTGATGGTATTTCGATGGGTACCGAGGGCATGTCGTACAGCTTGCCTTCGCGCGATCTGATCGCTGACTCCATCGAGACGGTGATGGCCGCCCAGTGGTACGATGGCCTGATCGCCCTGCCCGGTTGCGACAAAAACATGCCAGGCTGTGTGATGGCCATGGGCCGGCTGAACCGCCCGGCCCTGATGATCTACGGCGGCACCATCCGTCCCGGCTGCCTCAACGGCCAAAAGCTGGATGTAATAAGCGCCTTTCAGAGCTATGGCGAGTACCTGGCTGGTAAAATTACCGACGCACAGCGGCGGGCCATCATCCGTCATGCCTGTCCCGGACCGGGTGCCTGCGGCGGCATGTACACGGCCAACACGATGGCCGCTGCTATCGAAGCCATGGGGCTGTCCCTTCCTTTTAGCTCAAGCCTGCCTGCCGAAGATCCGCGCAAGCGTGAAGAATGCCGTCGGGCCGGACAGCTCATGCGCCAGCTCCTGGAGCAGGACCTCAAACCGCGCGACATTGTCACCCGGGCCTCGCTTGAAAATGCGATTGCGGTCGTCATGGCGCTGGGCGGCTCTACAAACGCTGTGCTTCATCTGCTGGCTATTGCCCATGCATTTGAGATTCCGCTCAGTCTGGATGATTTTCAGCGCATCGCCCGACGCGTACCGCTCCTGGCCAACATGAAGCCCAGCGGCCGTTACGTCATGGAGGACCTGTGCCGCCTCGGAGGCGTACCGGCCGTCATGAAGCGGCTACTTGAGCATGGCGTGCTGCATGGCGACGCACTCACCGTAACCGGTAAGACCCTTGCGGAAAATCTGGCCGATGTGCCCGACCTGCCCGACGACCAGGACATCATTCGACCCTGGGATAATCCGATCAAATCGAGCGCCCACATTTACATTCTGTACGGCAACCTGGCCCCCGGCGGCTGCGTCGCCAAGATCACGGGCAAAGAAGGCCTGCATTTCAGTGGACCCGCCCGTGTCTTCGACTCCGAAGAAGACATGCTGGCTGGACTTGAAGCTGGCCGCATCCAGCGCGGCGATGTGATTGTGATTCGTTATGAAGGGCCTAAAGGAGGCCCCGGTATGCCCGAAATGCTCACGCCGACCTCCGCATTGATGGGGGCCGGGCTGGGCAAAGACGTGGCGCTGATTACCGACGGACGTTTCAGCGGAGGAAGCCATGGCTTCATCATTGGCCATGTGGTGCCTGAAGCCCAGGAAGGTGGCCCCATCGCGCTCATTCGCGATGGCGACCGCATCACCATTGACGCCGAAGCCGGTCTCATTCACGTAGATGTCTCCGACGAAGAACTGGCGCGGCGGCGGGCTTCGTGGACGCCTCCCCCGCTCAAGGTCACACGCGGCGCTCTTTTCCGCTACGTGCAGACCGTGCAGGACGCCGCGCATGGTTGCATCACCGATGCTCCGATTGGTGCGCCTCGGCCCGTGGGATCCCCCTCTTCCTGAAACGGTTTTCGAGGAAGGGTTGCGTGGAAATGATATGACAGATCTGTTTCAACAGGCGGCCGAGCGGCTGCTGGCTACGCAGGCTCCACTGGCCGAACGCATGCGGCCACGTACGCTGGACGAGTTCGTTGGCCAGGAGCATATTCTCGGACCGGGCAAACTGCTGCGCCGGGCCATTGAAGCCGACCGGATCTCGTCACTGATCTTCTACGGACCGCCTGGCACGGGCAAAACCACACTGGCCCGCATCATCGCCTGCACCACTCGGGCTCACTTCACAGCGCTTAACGCTGTGCTGGCTGGCGTCAAGGACCTTCGGGAGGCGATCGAAGCTGCTCAGGAACGTCTGCGCTTGCACCAGCAGCGTACCATCCTGTTCATCGACGAAGTCCATCGCTTCAACAAAGCCCAGCAGGATGCGCTGCTACCCCACGTCGAAAACGGCACGGTCATCTTTATCGGGGCCACGACCGAAAATCCCTACTTCGAGGTCATCAAGCCGCTGGTAAGTCGCTCCCGCGTTTTTGAACTGAAGCCACTTACGCCCGAGCATCTGCGCCGCATCGCCGAACAGGCGCTTGCCGACCCGGAGCGCGGCTATGGCCGGCGTAACGTGGTCGTAGACCCCGAAGCACTTAATCATCTGATCGACGTGGCCAATGGCGATGCCCGGTCGTTGCTCAACGCGCTGGAGTTAGCCATCGAAACCACCCCGCCCGACGAAGCAGGGCGCATTCACATCACGCTCCCGGTGGCTGAAGACTCGATCCAGCGTCGAGCTGTCCTCTACGACAAAGAGGGCGATGCCCACTTCGACACGATCAGCGCGTTCATCAAAAGCCTGCGCGGCTCCGATCCCGATGCCGCGCTTTACTGGCTCGCGCGCATGATCTACGCGGGTGAAGATCCGCGCTTTATCCTGCGCCGCATGCTCATCTTCGCTGCCGAAGACATTGGCCTGGCTGACCCTCAGGCCCTGCAGGTGGCGGCAGCCGCAGCGCAGGCCTTCGAGTATGTGGGCATGCCTGAAGGTCAGTTCCTACTGGCCGAATGCTGCCTCTACCTGGCTACCGCGCCGAAGAGCAATTCCACGATGGCGTACTTCAATGCACTGGCCTACGTGGAGCGCGAACAGTCCGCCGAAGTGCCCACGCATCTCAAAGATGCCAACCGAGACCGCCAGAGCCTCGGCCACGGCCAGGGCTACAAATATCCGCACGCCTACCGCGAACACTACGTGCCACAGCAGTATCTGCCCGACCACATGCAGGGGACCTACTTCTACGAGCCTTCGGATCAGGGCTACGAACGTATTATTGCCGAACGTCTGGCAGCCTGGCGACAGCGCGACCTGGTCGAAGGCCTGCAAAAGCGGTTGCAACGCTACCGTCCTGACAGGGCCGATCAGTAGCGTCCGTTGCAGACTTTTTTGTACCTTTATAGTACTGCGCACCACCTTTCCAATGCATGGACGCGCTCCTGACCCCCGAACACGAAGCGCTGCTCGAAGCCGAACGCAACCTGCTGGCCCGCCTGCATGGCGTGCTGGCTCGAACCGGTGCCGACGAATCGCTGCGCGAGCGCCTCTCCGAGGTCATCGAAGCGCTCGATGCACTGTTTGTCGTGGTGGTTGTGGGTGAATTCAATGCGGGCAAGTCGAGCGTCCTCAACGCTCTGTTTCGCGAAAAATTACTCGAAGAAGGTCCGGTCCCCACCACCGCAAAAATTACGCTGTTACGCTACGGCGAAACGTCGATGGAACGGCCGCGCTCGGAGTACCTTGTCGAACGCTATCATCCCTCGAACCGATTGCGCCACCTGGTGCTGGTCGACACGCCCGGGACCAACTCGATCATTCGCCGCCACCAGGAATTGACCGAGCACTTTATCCCACGCGCCGACCTGGTATTGTTTGTAACCTCGTTCGATCGTCCGCTGACCGAAAGCGAGCGGCAGTTTCTCTCATACATTCGCGACACCTGGGGCAAGCGACTCGTCTTTGTCCTGAACAAGGCGGATCTGGCTCGTAGCCAAACCGACCTGGAACAGGTGCTCGCCCACATCCGCACAGGCTGTCGGGAGCTGATGGGCTTCGAGCCGGAAATCTTTCCGGTCAGTGCCGTCCAGGCTCTTGAAGCACACAGCACCGAGGATCCCGAACAGCGCACCCGACACTGGAAAACCAGTGGCTTTGAAGCCTTCGAACGTTTTCTGGCGGAGCGACTGGCCGGCCCCGAACGCCTGCGGCTCAAACTGACCTCGCCGCTCGACCTTACCGAACGCCTGCTCGAACGCCTGCGCACGCATCTGGAAGAACGTCGCCGCCTGCTCGAACAGGACCGTGCGAACCTGGAGCGTCTGAAAGCTCGCCTGAACGAAGTACGGGCTGAGCTGATAGCAACCATGCGTCCCTATCTGTCGGAAATCGATAACCAGTTGCTTCAAGTCGAACGTCGTGGGCTGCAATTTCTGCAGGATACCATTCGGATTGGCCGGCTTGGCCTGCTACGTGATCGCGACCGTTTCAAGGAAGAATTCACGCGTCAGGTCGTGCGTGACCTGGACCGTCGGCTCGAAGCGACACTATCCGAGGCTGTTGATCGCCTGCTTCAACAGGGACTACAGCTCTGGAATCAAACGCTGACGGAATTCAGCGAGCATGTCGAACAGGTTGTACGACGTCGTCCGCCTCAGGTCCAAGCCGATCTGCTCTATGACCGCCGCCAGCTCTTCGAGTCCGTCATGCGCCAGGCTACTCGCCAGCTTGAGACCTATGATCTGCGGGAGGAAGCCCGGCGCATTCTGGAAAACACGCGCGATGCGGTGGCCCTCTTTCTGGGCACGGAAGCCCTGGCTGGCCTGGGCGCGCTCGTCACCATGCTCATCACAGCGGCCGGCCTGGATGTGACAGGCGGTTTTGTAGCTGCTGGAGCCCTGGCTGTAGTCGGCCTCGTCGTATTGCCCCTGCAGAAACGTCGGGCACTGCGCGAGTTTCGCAACCGCATTGAACAGCTCCGCGCGGAACTGTTAAAGGCCCTGGAGCAACAACTAAAACGCGAGGTAGATAAACTGCTTGAACGCCTGACCACTACGCTGGCCCCCTACCAGGCCTTTGTGCAGCACGAACAGCAACTGGTCGACGAACTCGACGAAGAACTGCGGGCCCTTGACCGCGAATACCGGCGTCTGCGTACGGCCATTGAAAAAGCCGTACCCGTTGGCTAACGACCCTGCTCGCGGCTGTCAATCGTACAGGTCGTGCGAATACCACCACGTACGTTATAAATGGTAGTTACCCGGAGGTATTCTGGATCCTCCAGATGGCGCATCAGGTCCTGATAGATGATGGCCGTCAGATCCTCCTGGGCCGCTCCAATATTCCGCCAGGAGACGATGTAGTACTTGAGACTTTTGAGCTCAAGAATCCAGCTACCTGGCACATACTCGATCCGGAGTACACCGTAGTCTGGCAACCCGGAAAACGGACAGACGGCTGAAAACTCACCGGGCTCGGTCTCATAAACGACCACCTGACGCACGGCATGCTCGTAAGGCAACCGATCGATGTGCTGCTGGCGCGCTTCCGGTGGCAGAAACGGCTGCAGACGTCCTTCCGGCCGGATGCCAAATCGCGCCATATAGGCTAACGCCTGTTCGGTGTGGGCCAGTGCTTCTTCCCGAAGCGCTGCCAGCTTTTCGGCCAATGCCTGCCGCTCCTGTTCGGTCATAGTTCCATCTGGCTGTCCGGTCACCCTCGCAGCCAAACGCCCCGCCACAGCAATGGTTCAAGTTCAAATTTTGCCACAGCCGACACTCTCAGGGTCGTCGGGCGTTTCATATCCTGCAAATTGTTGAAAAACCAGCAATCACATGAAAATTGCAAAACGGTTTCGATTTGAGGCAGCTCATCGGCTGCCGTGGCACCCGGGAGCCTGTCGCCACCTGCACGGTCACTCCTACCGGCTGACCGTCGGCCTTGAAGGCACCCCCGACGCACGGGGTATTCTGGTAGATTTTCAGGAGCTGAAACGTTTGATCCAGCCGCTGATCGACAACTGGGACCATACGACGCTGGTCGCTTCCGACGACACAGCGCTCCAGGAGGCACTGGAAAAACTGGGCGCGCGCTATGTAGTGTTGCCTTTCGACTCGACGGCTGAAAATCTGTGCACCTATGTGGCCGACTATCTGATCCGTGAGGCCGGCGACTGGCTCCAGATGCGGGGTGTCCGACGCCTATGGGTGCGTCTGGCCGAAACCGAAACGTCTTTCGCCGAAACCGAACGCGCTCTGGTGCCCGATGTCTATCCCGAACCTGCTTCCCACGCTGAAGCCCGCTGAACGTGGCGAAAAGGCGTTGGTGCTGTTCTCCGGTGGACAGGATTCAACGACCTGTCTGTACTGGGCCCGCCATTATTTCCCCGAGGTCGAAGCCATCGGTTTTCACTACGGCCAGAAACATGCCGTTGAGCTGGAGCAGGCTCGCAAAATCGCGGATCTTGCCGGCGTGCCTTTTACCGTGCTGGATCTGCGTGGCCTGCTCCAGGGAAGTGCCCTGACCGAACATGATCAGGACGTCTCGGCGGCTCATCCGCTGGCACCCCATCTTCCGGCTTCGTTCGTGCCCGGCCGTAATGCATTATTCCTGACCCTGGCGGCCAGCTACGGCTTCACACGTGGCATCCACGACCTGGTTGGTGGCATGTGCCAGACGGATTACTCCGGTTATCCAGACTGCCGCCGGGCGTTTATCGATGCCATGGAACAGGCCCTCTCGCTCGCCCTCGACACAAAGATCCGCATCCACACCCCTTTGATGCACCTCACCAAGGCCGAAACCTGGCGGCTGGCCCGTGAACTGAACATCCTGGATGTGATCATTGAGCTGACCCACACCGACTACAACGGCGATCGCTCCGAACGCCACGCCTGGGGCTACGGCCGTCTCGACAACCCTGCCTCCATCCTCCGCGCCCGCGGCTACGAAGAAGCCAGAGCACGCGGCTGGCTCGACTGAACCATGCGTACCTACCGTGTCAAAGCAATATGGAAGACGCTGCAGGGCGAGGGCTTCTTTGCCGGACGCCCGGCTGTCTTCGCGCGCTTTGTAGGTTGTAACCTGTGGTCAGGGCTAGAACAAGACCGAGCGCGCGACGCCCAACGCACTGGCGCCGACTGCCCGCGCTGGTGCGACACGGACTTTCGGAAGGAAGGAAGCCATGCCTACACAGCCGATGAGCTGGTAGCCGCGCTACAGGAAGTGGGCGGCCCAATTCGCTTTTGCGTACTGACCGGTGGCGAGCCCCTGCTGCAACTCGATGCGACACTGATGAAGGCGCTGAAGGCGGCCGACTACTTCGTGGCCATTGAAACAAACGGCACGATCAGCCTGCGCCGGGCCTGCACCGACCCTGAAACAGGCCAGTTGATGGCACCCGACTGGATCGTGTGCAGTCCTAAGCTTCCGGAAGATCGGCTGGCACTGGAATATTTCGACGAATTGAAACTGGTGGTACCCGATTATCGGCCTGAGCAGTATGCGCGTTTTGCACGCCGCGCCCGACCGCATCGCGTGAGTGGCCATCGCATCCCACTCCTGTGGCTACAGCCAGAAGATGGTCCTCGCCTGGAAGCAGCCCAGCGTTGTGCCGTCGAACTGGCACTGACCCATCCCGAATGGCGCGTTTCAGTTCAGACCCACAAGGTGCTCGGCGTGCCGTAAGGTGCCCGACCACCGCTCAAAACAGTTCCAGCTGACGCCCTCCAGTCGGTGTGCGACGTACACAGTGGATCCTGCGATGGACAAAGCGGGCCGGTAGATCAGCCAGAAAACGCGAGGGGGTCGTCGTACGCATGCGCCCCATCCAGCGTCTCCGCTGGGCATAGGTCAGGAAAAGGCGCGTTTTTGCCCGGGTCATTCCCACAAACAGCAGCCGCCGTTCCTCGGCTTCCTGTTCTGGATTCACATGGCCGTCGTACGTAAGCGGCAGAATCCCTTCTTCACACCCCACAATGAATACGACGCGGAATTCCAAGCCCTTGGCCGCATGCAATGTCAATAGCGAAACGCCTTCGGCCCGCGCATCCCATAGATCAGCTTCGCTGCGCAGCGTTAGCTCATTCCGAAAAGCTTCCAGATCCTCACCACATTGCGCCGCCAGCGACCGCAACACTCCGAGGAGCGCCTGTTGCTCCGTCACCGCCGACGTTGCCCATCGTTCCAGCCGTTCAGCAAGCGAACCTTCGGGGTGCTCGCTCAGAAACGCCAGCAGCGCTTCGACTTCTGGCAACTCGGCCAGCCGTCGATGACTGCGTTTTTGATACGGGATGCCAGCCTGCGCCAGCACTTCCTGCAACTCGGCCGCCTGCGCCTCCATACGGTAGAGTATGGCTACATCGCCAAACGTGTAGCTATGGTCTTCCCCATCGGCCCGGGCACTATCGATCGCATAAAACGACGTACCCCCGATGAGCTTTTCGATCGTTTCCGCCACAAAGATCGCTTCAGCCCGTTCGCTGGGACAGGCTACGACTTCAACCGGTTCGCCCCCCGATCGCTCGGCTACCAGTTCTCGATCAGGTACCAGAGAAGCACGCGCCATCATTCGACCGGCTACCTCCAGGATCGACTGCGTCGAACGATAGTTTCGTTGGAGCACTATCCGACGCGTGGCCGGATAGTCGTCGGTAAACTGCAGGAAGCACCGTACGTCACTCCCTCGAAAGCCATAGATCGCCTGATCCGGGTCACCGATCACAAACAGTCGCGCATCCGCCTCCGGTGCCAGCAAGCGAAGCAGCCGGTACTGATTCGCGTCCACATCCTGAAACTCATCGACGGCGATCCAGCGAAAGCGCGTCCGGCAGGCTGCCGCTACGTCCGGATAGTGCTCCAGCAATTGCACGGACAACCGAATCAGGTCATCATAGTCCACCCGCCCGCTTTCGTGCAGCGCCCGGTTGTACGCCTGGAGTATGGTTTCCAGACGCTCGTCGCTCAGTTGGCCTGTGCGCTTCCGATACGAAAGGCGGGGCAGCATCCGTCGCGCCTCCGCAGGCGAGAAGCCCTGCGCTTCGAGCACAGCGCGTTGCTCAGCTTCCGTCGCTACGCGCAGTGGTTGTGGCAGCCCCAGTCGATCCCCGTAGACTTGCAACAGCTCCAGTCCGAGCCCGTGGAAGGTGGTCACGGTGATCTTTTCGGCCGCGCCGCCCAGAAGTGCTGTAAGACGCTCCTGCATCTCTTCGGCAGCCCGGCGCGTGAACGTAACAGCCAGACAATGCGCCGGATCAACACCCTCTTCACGCACCAGGTAGGCCAGTCGATAAGTAAGCGTACGCGTTTTACCCGTACCCGGACCGGCTACCACCAGTACTGGTCCCTCGGTGTACGTAGCTGCCGTGCGCTGCTTCTCGTCCAGCCCGATCAGCAATCCACCGGCGCCATTGGTCGGCATCGTCTGGACAGACGGCAAAGTTGGTTCGGGCTCTGGAGCGGCGGGCGAGGGTAGCATCGGCTCTGCGATCTTCGGTCGTTCCCCCTTTCGGGACGTTGACGCTGGCAGGTCGAACAGCAGCCCGACGGCATGGCCCTGAGCCCGCTCGGCATCGGTGAACAGGCGAATCACTCCATAAGCCCCATCATAACCTGCTTCGCGAATAACCTCACCGGCTCGCATGCGCCGAATCGCTTCGGCCAGCAGAGAGCCAGCGTGGCGTTGCAATTCTTCAAGAGGCGCCTCGCGCAAAATGGTCAGCTCAGGCCCCAGCGTCCGTAGCAGCCGTTCGTAGCGCTGCTGTACCGTCCTGGTGCCGGCCCCCTTATTTTCGATTTCAGCCAGCACTTCCACCAGGGGAATCAGACTTTCGAACACCATCGGCCGCGCCGGCGGTGTTCCTTCGGGGCGATCGGCCAGCTCTTCAACGCGATGCAACACGCCCACAGTAAGCGACCGGCCGCAGACCGGACAGCGCCCCCCCAGTGCTCGCGTCTCAGCAGGCTCCAGACGTACCCCACAGGCCCGATGGCCATCCAGGTGATATTTTCCCTCCTCCGGAAAGAATTCGACCGTACCGCCGTACCCCTGGCCTGTCTCCAGTGCCTGTTTGATCGCGAAATAGTCCAGTTCGGTATTGAAAAGACATGCTTCGCGGCCCAGCTTAGCCGGCGAGTGTGCATCGGAGTTCGACACCAGCGTGTAGCGGTCCAGAGCCGAAAGCCGCCAGTTCATTGGGGGATCGGACGACAGGCCGGTTTCTACCGCAAAGATGTGATCGGCCAGATCTCCGTAGCATTCCTCAATGGAATCGAAGCCCGACTTAGAGCCCAGCACCGAAAACCAGGGGGTCCAGATATGGGCCGGTACCAGGTAGCACCCTTCCCCTGCTTCCAGCGTGATCTCGAGCAGATCTCGGGAATCCAGTCCAAGAATGGGCCGTCCATCAGCGGCCAGGTTGCCGATGCGCCCGAGCGCTTCTCGCAAACGCTCCGCTTTTTCCAGATCGGGCACATAGACGAGATGGTGGATCTTGCGGACACGATCGCCCTTCTTATAAATCGTAGAGATCTCCACTTCCAGCATGAAGCGAACGGGCGTAGTCGTAGACACTCCGGCCCGTCGTTGCGCCTCGCGGTCCAGGTCATCGCGGAGCCGAAACAATCCCGGCTCGGCAGGCACAAGCTTTTCGCGGATTTCGGCCATCCAGGCCGGATGCGTGAAATCACCGGTTGCCACAACAGCAATTCCCTTACGGTAAGCCCAGAGCGCCAGATGCTCCAGATCCAGGTCGCGACTCGTTGCTCGGGAGTACTTCGAGTGTACGTGCAGATCGGCCAGAAAAGGCATAGCAGCGGCACCGTTTGACATCCGGCTTAAAGTTAAGCGAAGCGCCTTCTCGATGCCAGCATAAAAAACAGACAGGCCCTGCCCTCCTCGGCAGGGCCTACCGTCAGACAGGGTTGCGGAGAGGGAGGGATTCGAACCCTCGGTACCGCTTTTGGCGGTACAGCGGTTTAGCAAACCGCCGGTTTCGACCGCTCACCCACCTCTCCGTATCAAAGCAGCGTGCTGTACGACGGTTGAAAAATAACGTTCCCGCTCGAATTTGGCAAATTATCCGCCCCCTTTAGCCAGTGCTTCGGCGCCGCTGGTGATCTCCAGAATTTCCTTGGTAATGGCATCCTGGCGGGCCCGGTTGTACTTAAGCCGAAGCTGGCGCAGCAGCTCTTCGGCATTGGTGGTCGCATTGTCCATGGCCACCATACGTGCACCCTGCTCGGATGCATACGATTCCAGCAGGATGCGCCAGAGCTGATAGTTCAGGTAACGGGGCACCAGAGCCTCCAAGATAGCTTGTGGATTGGGTTCAAAAAGGTAGTCCACCTGATAGCCTGGCTTAAGCTGCGGGCGCCGCGCCAATTCACGCTCCATGATAGGTGTCAGAAAGCGATCGTGCGGAATCGGCAGAAACGGCTCAACAATCCGGTTCTGTGCAATCGTATTGCGGAATTCATTATACGCGATGCGTACTTCATCCCATCGCCCTTCCAGATAGCCCTCGACCAACTCTTCTGCGATCTGACGGGCGATGTCGAAGGTCAGCCGGTCAAAAAAGCCCTGCCGATGCGCCACGATCCGGTAGTTCCGGCGGCGGAAGTAGTCGTAGCCTTTGCGTCCCACGCAGTAGAGGTAAAGCCGACCGGCCTGCTGCAGGGCAGCATATTCCTGAGCAATTGTCTGCTCGGTCAACTTGATGATGTTCGCATTGAACGCGCCCGCTAATCCACGATCGGCCGTAACCACCACAAGCAGTGCCGCATTTCGTTCTGTGCGGGGCAAAAACAGCGGATGGGTGGTTGGATCGACGTGCCCCTGTAAATGACTGATCACCTCGGCCAGCTGGAAGGCATAGGGACGCGTCTGGAAGATACGCTCCTGCGCCCGACGCAGCTTGGCCGCCGCCACCATTTTCATAGCACGCGTAACCTGCTGCGTGCTTTTGACGGAATTGATTCGGTTGCGGATGTCCCGTAGGCTCGCCATGGTATGCGCTCAGCTCAGGCCGGTTGGGTCTCGCTGCTCAGATACACTTCAATGAGCGTCTCCGCTTCCTGGCGGAAGATCTCGGTCAGCTCGTCGGTCAGATTGCCCGTCTCGGCCAGCGCCTTCAGTTTGTCGGCGTGGCGCAGACGCAACCGCTCCAGGAATTCCCGCTCGAAAGGCCGCACCTTCTCGACCGGCAGACGGTCAAGCAGCCCCTGCGTGGCCACATAGATAATAGCGATCTGCTCTTCGACTGGCATGGGTTGATACTGCCCCTGCTTGAGCACTTCAACCAGCCGCTCCCCTCGCCGAAGCTGGCGCTGCGTGGCAGGATCCAGATCCGAGCCAAACTTGGCGAACGCTTCCAGCTCCCGGTACTGTGCCAGCTCAATGCGGAGCGTACCGGCCACTTTCTTCATGGCCTTGATCTGAGCACTACCTCCCACACGGCTCACCGAAATCCCCACGTTGATAGCCGGTCGAATGCCTGCATTGAACAGATTAGCTTCCAGATAAATCTGGCCGTCTGTAATCGAAATCACGTTTGTCGGGATATAGGCGGCCACGTCACCGGCCTGGGTCTCGATGACAGGCAATGCCGTCAGGGATCCGCCGCCTTTGACCAGATGCTTGATCGACGGCGGCAGGTTGTTCATCTGGCGGGCGACCTCATCGCTGCTGATAATCTTGGCTGCACGCTCCAGCAGGCGGCTATGCAGGTAGAAGATGTCGCCCGGGTAGGCCTCACGTCCCGGCGGACGCCGCAACAGCAACGACACTTCACGATAGGCCACAGCCTGCTTCGAAAGATCGTCATAGACGACCAGCGCGTGACGGCCTGTGTCACGGAAGAATTCTCCAATACAGGCCCCCGCAAATGGGGCAATGAACTGCATCGGTGCCGGGGCCGATGCCGGAGCATTTACCACCACCGTATACTCCATCGCGCCGTGCTCCTCAAGAGCTCGTACTACCTGCGCCACTGTCGAGGCCTTCTGACCGATGGCCACGTAGATGCAGTAGACCGGTTTATCCGTCTGATGCGTGTATTTCTGATTGATGATGGTATCAACCAGGATGGCGGTCTTACCGGTCTGACGGTCGCCGATGATCAGCTCACGCTGTCCTCGACCAATTGGGATCATCGAGTCGATCGCCTTGATGCCCGTCTGCAACGGCTCCCGCACCGGCTCTCGGTAAATCACCCCGGGGGCCTTGCGCTCCAGAGGCATTTCATATTTCTCGCCGCCGATAGGACCTTTGCCATCAAGGGGGTTACCGAGGGGGTCGATCACGCGCCCCAGCATTTCTTCGGAGACCAGGATGGATGCGACGCGACGCGTCCGACGTGCCTCATCGCCTTCTTTGACGAGATCAACCTCGCCAAAAAGCACAACGCCAACGTTATCCTCCTCGAGATTGAGCGCCATGCCTGTTACCCCGCTGCGCGGAAACTCGATCAGTTCACCTGCCCCCACACCGCGCAGTCCGTAAATGCGGGCGATCCCGTCCCCCACCTGCAATACGGTGCCCACTTCGTACACGTCGGCTTCCGCTTCGAAGCCACCCAGCTCGCGTCGCAGTACCTCCGTAATTTCGTCCGGTCGAATTGCCGTAGCCATAGCTCTATACTTTTCACGATTCGTTGCTTCCATTTACCAACGCTGCCCCATGCCGCAGGCGTTCCCGCAACGCCATGAGTTGCTGCCGCACACTACCATCGTAGACCGTGTCGCCTACCCGAACCACCACGCCACCAATCAGCGAAGGATCCTGTTGCAGCCGCAGTCGAATCTTTTTACCCGTCAGCCGCTCCAGCTTCTCCACCAGCGGCCGGGCACCTGCTTCATCCAGCGGGAAAGCTGTCCGGACATACGCCTCAACAATCCCCAGCGCCTCATCCTGTAGCTTCCGATAGGCGGCCACAATGGCCGGCAGCAAATTTTCCCGCTCTTTTTCCACAAGCAGCTCCAGAAAACGAACGGTCAGCGGCTGCAGCTTACCGGCAAAAAGCGTTTCGATAATTTTCTTTTTCTTCTCCCGCGGAATGACCGGGCTTTCGAACACCCGGGCCAGCTCTCGCGAAGCGGCAAAGCTTTCCTGCAGGGCGGCCACGTCGGCATCAATAGCCGTGGCCTGCCCGCGCGCCCGTGCTTCCTCGAACAGTGCGCGGGCGTAGCGTCGGGCCACTGGATGGCTGATCCCCTGCATCACGTCTCAATTTTTATTGGTCGGAAGCGACTCCAAAAACCGGTCGACCAGCCGTCGTTGCCGATCCGCATCCAGGCTTTCTCGCAGAATCTTTTCGGCGGCCTGAATGGCCAGGTCGGCGACCACGGCCCGCAGCTCATCAAGCGCGCCCTGCTTTTCACGCTCAATTTCGGCCTGTGCCTGTTCCTGCATCTGCTGGATCTGGAGCCGCGTCCTGTGCAACTCTTCCTGACGTAGCCGTTCTGCCTCCTCACGGGCTTCCCGCAAAATACGCTGGGCTTCCTGCTCAGCTTCGCGGCGGATCCGCTCATTCTCGGCCTGAATCTGCCGCGCTTCGGCCAGCGCGCGCTCTGCACGCCGCAGCGAAGCATCAATGCTTTCCTCACGCTCCTGAAGCGCCTGCAGAATCGGCTTCCAGGCAAACTTGTAAAGCAGGAAGAGCAACAGCAGGAAGGTCAGGCTCTTCCAGAAAATCAGGCCTGGCTCAATGGAGATCAGGCTGGCTGCCAGTATCAGGTTCATCGTTGTTCTGCAGTCTTGGATCCGTAACGCGCATGTCTGTGCCCCCGGAGAGGCAGCGTACCTCTACCTCTCCGGGGGCAGCCTGCATCAGGCACCCCCTGGGCACACCTTACTTGGTCGCCAGCAGGAAGCAGATCACCATTCCGAAAAGCGCCACACCTTCAATCAGGGCGGCCGCAATGATCATCGAAGTACGAATGTCGCCGGAAGCTTCGGGCTGGCGGGCCGAACCTTCCATGGCCGAGGCAGCCAGACGCCCGATGCCCACACCGGCGCCAATGGCCACGATGCCCGCTCCAATACCGGCGGCAAGGAAAGCCAGAGCAGTTGGTTCCATAGCTCCTTACGTATTGGTTGGTTTTAAAGGTTGTGCACTAAAACGCGGATTAATGGTGCCTTCCAGGTACACCGACGCTCGCCTCACCGGTCGTCGGTACCGCATGCACTACGGCTTCACTGTCTTCTGCTTCGTGCCCGTGATGCTCATGGGCATGCTCGGCAACCGACATCCCGATGAAGAGCGCTGAAAGCAACGTAAAAACATACGCCTGAATAAAGGCCACCAGCAACTTGATGGCTGAAATAAACAACGTCAGCAATACACTTGGCAACGTACTCAACCAGGCCGCCAGCGCCCCAAAAATCGCATTGATCATAAAGATCAGGCCGATCAAGCTCAAAATCACCAGGGTGCCGGCCGTCATGTTCGCAAACAAACGAATCGCCAGGGCGGCATGCCGGGTAAACAGCCCCATGAGCTCGACAGGGATCAGAATGGGTTTGACATACACCGGAACACCTGGCGGCCAGAAAATATGCTTCCAGTGGTCTTTGGAAGCATAGATTGTTCCGATGATAAAGGTGAAAAGGGCCAGCACACCCGTCACGGCCAGGTTCGAAGTGGCAGCCCCCAGATTGGGCACCAGTCCCAGCAGATTACAGAACAGGATAAAGAAGAAGGCTGTCAACAGGTAGGGCAGAAAACGATCGGCCTTTTCCCCGATGTTGGGTCGGGCAATTTCATCCCGCACAAACACTATCAACACCTCGGCCAGGTTTTGAAGCACCCCGCGCGGAGCCGTTGTACGACCGATCCCTTTCCGGTAGCGTTGCGCTACCGGAATGAACAAGGCCAGCACCAGCAGCGCGGCAATGAGCCCGAAAACGTAGTGGCGGGTGATGGACAGGTCCACCAACAGCTCCCCGTTGCGCGGATGCAGCTTGGCGTAGAGATGACGATGGGCCGTTATCAATTCCTCCAGCTCAGCCGCCGTTTCATAGCGGTGTCCTTCGTAGTCAGCTACGTAACGCCCAGAGCGCAACGCTGAGGCTGTGCTCTCAAAGACGTCCAGGCGCCAGGCTCCTTCAGGCGTCCGGAGCACAAAAAGGCGGGGCAACTCTATGACCGTCAGCGGCTCCAGGGCGAGATAGTAACCATCGGCCGTGTGATGAATGAGTACCTCGCTGACATTATCGCTTTCTTCGTCCGCTTCGGCAGCCAGAAGCGGACGCGGCAGCAGGCCGAGCAGTAAGACAGCAAGTCCCAGCCCGACCTGGCCCCACTGCTTATACTTTCCGAAGTATGTCCGATTACCCATGCGTTCGTTGCAAAGCCATTCGATGCCAGCTCCAGATTTCCAGCACCAGTCCCAGCACAAACATGCCGCCGAATCCCCCGATCAGGGCCACCGGGTGCAACGTCAGCATCTTGACGCCCACTGCCAAAAATAGCAAAGCGCCGATCATGCGCACCAGCATTCCTCCAATCACCCAACGCACAAAACGCGCCATCGGCCAGTGCCATATACGCCGAACCCCCCAGAGCCCCACACCTGTATAGCCAGCACCCAGGCCGGTCCCTATCATCAGACTGATCCAGAGGTTTTCCATAACAGGGAGGATCAACGCGCGCCTGGAACGCAAAAACTACAAGGAAAGACCCCACAGGTTGGACCCAACGTAATGAATTCTGAATAAATAGCTGCTTTATTTTTGATGAGTCGCGTCATGAGGGGCGCGTCGATCCCGACGTTGCAGCTGCACATTCACCTGCCAGAGTTTGGCGCCCACGGCCACCAATCCCAGCACAATGCCCAGGAGCGTAAGCCAGGGGAACGTGCCCAGCCGACGATCCAGCAGGTATCCGCCCACCACAAAGAACGCCATGCCCAGCGCCAGCTGGAGCCCCAACCCTATATAAGGAGCCAGCGCCCGAAGCGCTTCCTGCATAGAATCGGCAGCTCCCCGTGTCTTTTTGTGCGCGTTCATGCTCCCGGCGTGGGCTCACCGGTCTTCTCAGAAGGTGTCGCTTTACGCACGCGCGCTGTCCGCTCCTTATCAGCCGAAGCTGGCGCCTTTGTATCAACGACCTGATCGACTTGGCCCATACGGCATTCACCGTCAAAGATAGCGCCTGCTTCCACAACCAGGCGGCCGGTTTGAATGCGTCCTTCCACCCGAGCTGTTTCTTTGAGCAGCAGGGTCTCCTTGATGACCAGATCTCCCTGTACCCGTCCGGCGATATCGGCATTGCCGGCATGCACCTCACCTTCCACCACACCTTCGGCCGCGATGATCACCCGGCCTTGTACGTGCAACGTACCGATCACACGCCCACTGATCCGGACGTCGTGCGGAGTACGCAACGTACCCTCGAAAACAGTGTCTTCTCCCACCAGGTTCAACTGGTGAGGCGCTGTTGGCGCAGATGCTCGCCCCATGTTTACCTCCTTGGTGTTTCCTTTAAACAGAGCCATAATCCTTGCTACTGGATGACGAAATAGTTTAACGGATCCTGTGCCAGTCCATGACGCCAGAGCTCAAAATGCAGGTGCGGCCCGGTAGTAATCTCGCCGGTATTCCCGCTTAATGCAATAGCTTCCCGGTCTCGAACGCGGTCACCCATCTGTTTGAGTAGGCGCTGATTGTGCTTGTAGACGGAAACATATCCATCCGCGTGCTGCACAATGATCACATACCCCCCGGCCTGGGTCCAATCTGCAAAAATCACATAGCCACTGCCGATAGCCCGCACCACCGTACCCTCCTCCACAGCCAGATCAATGCCGTAGTGCCCCCTTCGAGCATCAAACCCACGCGTCAAAAAGCCTTCGACAGGCGGTAGTACGGGAAACTGAAGTTGCAGCAGCGGATCACTCCGAAAAACCGCTGGCTGCACCCGGCGCATCGCCGGTAGCGCAAGTTCCAGCACGGGCAGCGCCGGCTGCTGGTGCTCCTGCCAATTCTCCGAGTTTGTCGCCAGCTCGGGCAACATTACGCCCGTACCGCCAGGTGAGACAGACGCCGGCGCATGGGGCTCGGCTGGTGCCACTTCGCCAAGAATAAGCTGGCGCAAGCGGGCGATATACTGCTGCTGCACGGCCAGCGAATCCTCCAACGCAGCCACCCGCAGACTGCTCAGACGCACCCGCTGCCGCATTTCTTCGGTGGCCACCCCCGGAAATAGCTCACGCAGCGGCGTCAAAAGCGTCAACGCCACCAGCAGCATAGCCAACCCTACCGCGCTTCCACCCAGCAAGGCCAGTATCCGGATGGGCCGCACAGTAAAAGGCGCAGGTGTGCCCGCATAGGTATCTTCCATGACCAGCACAAGCAGCTCTTCATCCCAGTGCGCCAGTAATTTTTTTAGAAAAGCCCACATGATCCGTCATTTTAGGATTTTTTGCAACCTGTCTGCAACAAACTCGCCGCCATTCAGGTTTACGCCAATCACAACCGAAACGATCTCTGTTAACCGTCGCGTTATCGAACGTTACAGAAGGCTCATGGCACACCATAAGTCGGCTATTAAACGCATCCGTCAGAACGCCAAGCGGCGCGCCCGTAATCGGTATTACCGGAGCTGGATGCGCACCATGATTAAGAAAGTACGGGCGGCTCAGTCACGCGAAGAGGCGCTTCCCCTGCTTAACCAGGCCAAAAGTCTGCTCGATCGCCTCGTCGTTAAGGGCATTATACACAAAAACAAAGCCGCAAACTACAAGCGCAAGCTGGAAAAGTATGTGAACCAGCTTGCCTGAGCTGTTTCATCTGGCTTTCAGCAAGAGCCTGCCTGGAAGGGTAGGCTTTTTTTATGCAGGTGCTTTAAAAGTTACAGATCAGTTGCTTTACTCTGCGGAAAATTTTACGTATTCTGCAGCTGATTCCATGCGTGAAGCGTCAGGTAGATTGCTTTTCCGGCGCTTTGACAATACAACCGTCGCGCAGCCAAAAAATCATCGAATGTGGCGTTATCGCTCGGGAAGCCTACGTGAATTCACGCGCGTTTTTTTAAATTTTAGCTGGTAAGTTTCCTACCGTAACCTTTAAAAACAGCCATGCTGCACATGAACCCTCAACGTTACCTGCTACTGACCGCGCTGGCAGCCCTGACCCTTATCGGCTTGACGGGCTGTCGTTCGACGCCGGTCGAAGTGCTGGGTGTCGAAGGACCGGACAGTCTTCAGGTCAATCAGAGTGGCACCTTTACTGCCACCATTAATGAAGATGCAAAACCCCCGGTCGAGTTTAGCTGGGACTTCGGTGACGGAAGCACGGGTGCTGGCAACCCGGTCACGCATGCGTACACCGAGCCGGGCACCTACACGGTGACCGTCACCGCGTCCAACCGGGGTGGTAAGTCCACAAGTACAGGGTCAACCGCGGTGGTCGTCTATCGCCCGCCCGTACCAGCGGAGATCATTGCCATCACGGCAGACCCGATGCAGCCCGACACGCGGACGGCGGTGCGCTTTAGCGCGAACGTGCGAGGGGACCAGCCCATCACTTATCAATGGAACTTCGGCGATGGTAGCACCGGCTCGGGCGCCAGTCCCACACACACCTACAGCCAGGCGGGGACCTATACCGTCACCCTGAACGTGTCGAACAACGCGGGCTCCGACTCGCGTACGCTCACGATCACGGTTAAGCCCTACGAAGCCGAATACTGCGCCGACGTAACGGAAATGAACCCGGTCTTCTTCGACCGGAACTCAAGTGTGCTGAATGACGCCGCTCGCGCGGCCCTGCAGGAAAACCTGCAAATTCTGCAGGACTGCCCGAACCTGTCCGTACGCATCGAGGGCTGGGCCACGCCAGGGGAGCGTAACCCGCAGCAGCTTTCGACCGACCGCGCCCGGGCCGTGGAGCAGTTCTACACCAGCAACGGCATTCCAGCCAGCCGTCTGATGGTCGAGGGCAAGGGTCGCATCACCGGGATAACGAGTAAGAAAGAGGGGTTGGCGCAATATCGCCGTGCCGACACCATTCCGGTACAGCCCGACATGTAAGGGACACGCTTTACCCCGAAAATCTAAAAAGCGGGCTTTCCTTCCCGGGAAGCCCGCTTTTTGGTTGGATCTCCAACGTTTCAGGTCCGTTGTTTTTTTATCCCTGGAAAAACATTCGTTTGCTTTCATGCCCGGTTTCGACGAACAGGCCCAGCAACGTCTGGCCCAGGCGCTGAAAGCCGAAGCGCGGCGACTTGGCTTCGACGCATGCGGCATCTCAAAAGCTGAACCGCTCGATGAAGAGGCCCGGCGCCTGGAAGCCTGGCTGAAAGCGGGCTTCCATGGTACCATGTACTGGATGGAACGCCACTTCGATAAACGCATCGACCCGACCAAACTGGTCGAAGGCGCCCGCTCGGTCATTTCTGTCCTGCACAACTATTATCAGCCTGTGAGCCACAACCCTTCCCCTGAAACCGGCAAGATCAGCCGCTATGCCTGGGGCGACGATTACCATGAAGTGCTTAAAGAAAAACTCTATCAACTTTTCGCCTGGCTCGAAGCCCAGGTGGGCGAAGTACACGGCCGTGCTTTCGTCGATTCGGCGCCGGTTATGGATAAAGCCTGGGCCCGCCGCAGTGGACTGGGCTGGATCGGCAAAAACACCAATCTGATCAACCGTCGTATGGGTTCTTTCTTCTTTATCGGCGAGCTGATCGTGGACGTACCACTTCCGCCCGACGGTCCTATTCCCGACTACTGCGGCTCCTGTACGCGCTGCATCGACGCCTGTCCTACCGGTGCCCTGGTTCAACCTTATGTACTCGATGCCCGACGCTGCATTTCCTATCTGACCATCGAACACCGCGGCGATGACATTCCCCTCGAGCTTCAGACCAGAATGGGCAACTGGATCTTCGGATGTGATATCTGTCAGGATGTTTGCCCCTGGAATAAGTTCAAGTATGCCACAAGCGAGCCCCGTTTCCTGCCACGCCCCGGCCTGCCCGACACTCCGCTGGAACGATGGGAAGAGCTGGACCTTGAAGCGTTCCGTCAGAAATTCCGTAAAAGCGCCGTTAAACGAGCTAAATTTGAAGGATTCAAACGAAACATCCGGATCGCCCTGCAGAATGTGCGTCGGGCTGCGCTTCATGCCTACGAATCGGAATAGGCCTGTCGCTCCCGCGGCACAATCACGGCCAGCCAGCTCAGCCCGATCAGTCCCTGCACCAGCGCAAAGGCCAGCACTGCTTCTCGCAGCGACAACACCTGCCATTCCAGCAGCATGCTGGCCATCAGGATGGAACAGCTCTCCGAAAACAATACCCCCAGCCACTCGGTAGCAAACACGCGTCCTCGGAAGGCATCCTCTGTACGCTGTTGCAGCAGCACGCTGGCCAGCACCCAGTTGGCTCCACTGGCCGCATGCGCCAGCATCACGGCCGGTACCACCGCATAGGTCCAACGTTGGAGCCCCACCACACCGTAACAGAGCCCACTGAGCACAATGCTCCAGCCCAGCACCGCAGGCCAACGACGCGCATCCTGAAAGATGGCACGCGCCAGTACAGGCCCGATTCCTGTGCCCAGTCCACGCGCGGCAAACAGCCAGCCAATTCCGGCAGCCTGGGCCGTCGGCTCAATCGCCTCGCCGATCAGCGCCAGCATATAGACAAGCCCTCCACCGGCCAGTGCCCAGGCGCTTTTGGCCAGGGCGATGCGTCCGACGCCGGGATGAGCAGTAAGATAGCGCCATCCAGCCAGCAGTTCACGCCTGGCCGTTCGTAGCATTCCGCCGGCGGCCGGCGCTGTCTGCTGTGGAATGACCGTACGGTAAATGAAAAAGGCGGAGATCAGATACGTCAGACTGTCGATTACAAAGACCGGAGCTGTCCCCAACCAGGCCGTCACCAGTCCCCCAGAAGCAGCTCCCAGCGCCAGCATTACCGACCAGGTCGCCGACATAAGCGCATTGGCCGTCAATAACTCTTCCGTGCGCACGATGTTGGGAATCGAAGCGCTCTTGGCCGGCTGAAAGACGGCTGTCACCACCACCTGCAACGTGGTCAACACATACACCAGATACACTTCACCGGGCTCATCAATCAGCAAAAAGCCCAGCACGATCACAGCTCGAACCAGATCGGCGCCTATCATGAGCTGCCGCCGATTGAACCGATCCACCAGCAAGCCAGCCAGTGGCGACGCCAGCGCCCAGGGTAGCAATTTTGTCAGAAAAACACCGCCCAGCGCAAAGGGCGAACCGGTTAATTCCGAGACCAGCGTATAAAGCGCAATCGTATTGAACCAGTCCCCCAGCAGTGAGATGAGATTACCCAGCCACAGCCGCCGAAAGTGTGCGTTCTGGCGTATCAGTGCGACATAGCCCGTCGGAGAGCCGGCGGCACGATCGACCAGCCGAGCCGGAGCAGCCTCCATGGGCGATCAGGATTCGCTCGCTTCTGCCTGATCGGCCCCATCGGAACCGACCGACACCGCCGGCTGCTCAGGCCGCAACAACGGAAAGAGAATCACGTCCCGGATGGATGGTTGATTTGTCAGGATCATTGCCAGTCGATCGATTCCAATCCCCAATCCGGCCGTTGGCGGCATGCCATATTCCAGGGCCCGCAAGAAATCTTCGTCAATCTGCATGGCTTCCTCATCACCGGCCACCCGCAATCGCGCCTGCTCCTCAAAACGCGCACGCTGATCATCAGGGTCGTTCAACTCGCTGAACGCATTGCACAGCTCTTTGCCCCCTACGATCACCTCAAAACGCTCGACCAGTCCCGGCTTTTCGCGATGCCGCTTGGCCAGGGGACTCAACTCGACCGGATAGTCGATGATGAAGGTAGGCTGAATCAAATAGGGCTCAACAAACTCGCCGAAAATTTCATCAATAATCTTACCGCTGCCCATGGTCTCATCGATCTCCAGCCCCAGCTTCCGGGCAATGGCTGCCAGCTCGTCCCGTGACTTGCCATACAGATCATAACCTGTGCGTTCCTTGATCGCCTCAAACATCGGAATGCGGGGCCAGGGACGCCGGAAAGAAATGGTGTGCCCCTCCCACTGCACCTCCGGCGATCCGGTCACTTCAATGGCCACGTGCTCGAGCATTTCCTCCACAAAATCCATCATCCAGTAGTAATCTTTATAAGCTACGTACAGCTCGAGCATTGTGAATTCCGGATTGTGGAAGCGGCTGAGCCCTTCATTGCGAAAATCTTTACCAATTTCATAGACCCCTTCATAACCTCCCACAATCAGCCGTTTCAGATACAGCTCGTCAGCAATACGCAGGTAGAGCTGCATGTCGAGCGCGTTATGATACGTAATAAACGGCCGTGCTGAAGCCCCCCCGTAGAGGGGTTGGAGCACAGGTGTTTCAACCTCCAGATAGCCCCGGGCATCCAGAAACCGCCGGATCGTGGTGATCATTCGCGCTCGCTTCCGGAAGACTTCCCGCACCTCTGGATTGATAATCAGGTCAACGTATCGTTGCCGGTAACGGAATTCCTTATCCGTTACCTCGTTGTACACTTTCCCATCCTGCTCCTTAACCACGGGCAACGGGCGCAAGGCCTTGGTTAGCAGCTCCAACCGTCGTGCATGGACGGTGATCTCACCCATGCGCGTACGGAACACATAGCCCTCCACGCCCACAATGTCGCCAATATCCAACAGCTTCTTGAAGACCTGATTGTAGAAGCCTTCAGGCAGGTCTTGCCGCCGGACGTAGACTTGAATGCGGCCGGTCTCGTCCTGCAGGTCAAAAAAGGCGGCCTTTCCCATGATCCGCCGTGTCATGATTCGACCGGCTATCGACACCTCGTAGGGTTCGGGTGCCGGTCCATCCTCGCGCGGTTGATGCCGGGCATCGTCAAAACTGGCAAGGATTTCGGCGGCATGAGCTGTCACCTCCCAGCGATAGGAATAGGGATGGATTCCCATTGCTTCGAGTTGCTGGCGCGCCCGGCGCCGTTCCAGCTCCTGTTCGCTCAGTACGCGCTTCATGATGCAGACAAGCTTACGATCCGACAGCCTGGACTTAATCAGCAACAAAACAAAAGACGCAGCCCGACGAGCTACGTCCCTTACCGCTTACGCCCTGATAGCAGTTGGTACCGTACGCCCACAGGACGGGTTTCAGGAACCCGATGAATAGTTTTCAAGCGGACGAATTGTCATAGGCACGGGTTGCAGTGGTCGATCCAACTGGGTAGGCGGTGCCTGCTGCCCGATGGTTCGGGGTGTAGGTAGCCGTGCAATGGCTGCCATCACCTCAAACCCTTCCACCAGCTCCCCGAAAACCGTATAGTGTCCGTCCAGAAACGGTGCGCCGCCCACTGTCTGATAAAGCCGGCGCACCGAATCCGGAAAGCTGAAACTCGGGTCGGGAATCTGCTCCCGCAGATAGGCCTCAATTTCATTCAGCGTAGCCGCGTCGAAGGTGCGCCCGACGACCAGATAGAACTGGCTACCACTGGAGCGGCGTTCCGGATTCACTTCGTCGCCCTGTCGCGCTGCCGCCAAGGCGCCTCGTTTGTGGAACAGGCCGGGCCGAATCTCGGCCGGAAGGGTATAACCTGGCCCGCCTGTACCGTCGTTCGTCGGATCGGCATCTTTCGAGTTTGGATCTCCTCCCTGAATGACAAAGCCATCAATTACCCGATGAAACGTTGTGCTATCGTAAAAGCCGGAGGCCACCAGCCGCTTGAAATTGTCTCGATGCAGGGGCGTCTCGTCGTAAAGCCGCACGACCATACGTCCCAGCGGGGTGCGAATCTCATAGTAATTGGTGGCGGGCAGCGTCAGCGTATCCGCCAATTGGGCCTGACGATCGGCATGCATCGGTAGGGACGACGGGTCCTGCTGGCAGGCTACCAACAGCAGGGCCAAGGCCGTCCCGGTAAGGTATCGGACATTCATGGGAGCAATGGTTTGAAGTATTCCAGAATGGCGATACGCAACAGTTTCTCTTGGTCCTCTCGTGACAGTTTAGGCCAGGGCGAAAAGGCCGGCTCCCAGGCAATCGGATGATCTGAAACGCGTCGGTACAGACCGATCGCAGCAAAAGCATACCGAGCGCCTTCCATGATCAGTTCCTGCTTCTGCTCTCGCGATAGACCGGGCTCATAGCCACGCCCCCGTTCCTGGATGCCGATGAGAAAAAGCACCTGTTCGATATCGGCTGGCCTGCGGCCGAGCAGGGCTTCCAGATACGCCATCAACTGATTCCAGCGGGCTTCCAGCTCTTGATTCGGCGCGGCCAGCCACTGACCGATGCGTAGCCGGGCGTCATTCGATCCATTCACGGGCTTCATGAAGCAGGTGCTGTTGGTGCCGTCGCAAAAGACGCAACAGCAAGGCACCTACCCGACGGGCCAGGCTACCTGGAGGCTGTGCCCGTACCAGCGTGGGAATACGTTGCAGCGCGTCTTCCACGGCTTCCAGGGCTTCGGTGAGCGCAAACCACCAGGAACGCTCTGGCGGCCCAGCTTCAACAGGGCGTTCGTAGCGCAGCACCTGTTGTCCTCGCTCGTTCAGCGCCCCATGAAGCATTTGCAGGACAGCGCCCAGCGAACTGGTCATCTCCTGAAGCGTCTCTCGCTGAGCCAGCGATAGAGAAGCCTCCAGCGCCTGTTGCTCACGCTGCCACACCTGTACCAGCATGGGCACGAGGGCAGCCACCACCGACTGAAAGGCCAGCGTAGCGGCCTCCTCACCCGTCAGCAATGCCTCGAGCTGTTCCACTTCTGGATGATCGATGGTAGCGCTCGCGGTTGTTGGCGTCTCGGAAGGCTGCCTCCAATTTTTTCGTAGCGCCGCAACATAACGGCGTCGTGTATTCATCGTCAAGCAACGTACGCTCTGTTCCTTATCTGACGGCGCCCAACCTTGCACTGCGGGGGATGTTCCATATCGCCATTATGGCAGTGGCGTGGGAGGCATATCCTGCATCGAATCAAGCGTCTCCTGTAATCGATCCAGCAGCGCAGTAGCCCGCGTGGGATCCAGGCGACCGCTGCGTACCCCTACGCGAACCATTTCAGTAGTCAGGGCCGCATAGAGCGGTAACAGATGCGGCAAGTGTTGCTGCAGGGCACGCAGGTGTTGGGTGATAGGAAACAGATCACCACGTACGGCCGGCCCGGTCAGGGCTTCTTCCGGAAGCAATTGCTGCAGATTATGCAGCGTTCCCTGCACCAGTGGAAGCAGCAGCGCATGCGCTTCGGGGCGTGAAAGACCGATGCTGGCAAGCACTTCGCCAGCTACAGCCATCAGAGCTCCCAGGCCATTTGATGCCAGTACCGCTGCCAGGTGATAGCGGGCTTTTGTTTCGGCTGAAAGCTCGATAGGGCGAGCTCCCAGCGCCTGTGCCACTTCACGCCCCAGCGTCATGGCCTGAGGATCGCCTTCCAGACCGATAGCAACGCCAGCAAAGGACGAAGTCGTCTGCTGTCGGGGGAACGACAGAATCGGATGAAAACTCAACAGAGCAGCGCCCCGCGCTCGCAGGGGGGCCAGCACCTGCGCGGGTAGGGCCCCCGAGGTGTGCGCGACTACCGTATGCGCCCATTCGTGTGGTACCAGGGCCAACCGCTCGGCCAACTCAGACAGCACGTCATCCGGCACACAGCAAAATACCAAACGCACGTGGCCGGGCAGGTCTTCCAAGGCTGCTGAAGCTACCGGCGCAGCCACGCGAGCAGCCAGCGCACTGGCCGACGCCTGACGTCGGCTGAGCACAGCCGCAATCGTATAGCCCGCCGCCCGCAAAGCCTGTCCCAAAGCCTGTCCAACAGCACCAGCGCCGATAATGGCCACAGCCGGTTGAGGGGCCGACATGGTCCACGTGGTTGCCTCTGGGTGTGCTGGGAAAGGTAGGGATGTTGATGCGCCAGCGCAACCATCCACAAAAAAGCCCGCTACCTGATGGAAGCGGGCTTGGTGGGCCCTAGTGGATTCGAACCACTGACCTCTCGCGTGTGAGGCGAGCGCTCTAAACCGCTGAGCTAAGGGCCCATGATTTCAGGGCGCCATATAGTACAACGTTCGACCGGCGCCTGTCAAGGTACTCCATGGCTTCTTTGCACGAAGCGCATGGTCTGAAGCGTGTCGTAATGAATTGGCGCAGGGCCCTTCCGGTTCCAGGCGGCCGACAACATCCATCCCGCTTGATACGATCCCGGCAATGCCCGAGGCTCGACGTTTACGGGCGCAAGCGCTTCGAGCGTAAGTGGTACGGCAGTTTTTGGCTCGGCCTGTACCACAACAGTCTGACGGGGTTGCTCTTCCATGTAGAGCAGCACGCCCGTACACATGCACAGAATCACCAGAAGGGCCACGGCCGAGGCCAACACCGTTGCACTGCGTAGCGGCAGATGCAGGTATTCCAATGAACGTTGCTCACGCATCATCTCGTAGGCCAGCCGCTGCCGCAGTCGAGCCTGAAAGCCATCCGGTGCCCGGAGCTTACAGGCGCTGTGCTGGCAGAGTAACTGCCGCGTCTGGCACAAACACTCTACATGACGTGCCAGCGTCGGATTGACGCGCAGGTATTCCTCAAATACCTGCCGCACGGCCGGGTCCATCGTCCCGTCTACGTATTCGCACAATAGCTCATCCAGATTGCTGAATGGGCAGTCGTACTCCGGCCGCGATGAGTCGGGATCGTGGTAATCCTCACGCATAGGCCACCAGACGCTACAGGTTACACCCCCTACTTTTACGCCAAAGGGCCGGCAGGAAGGTTCCTGCCGGCCCTGCACTTACGACAAGCGGGCCTTTAAGATTCCTTAGACACCGGATAAACGTCCTTGAGTAACGCCTGCAGTTTTGTGCGTCCCCGGTTAATTCGGCTTTTGACCGTGCCCATCGGCAATCCGGTGATTTCCGCGATTTCTTCGTAAGATAACTGCTGCACGTCGCGGAGCACCACCACCTCCCGGAATTCCTCTGGAATCTGCTTCAGTGCTTCCTGGATGTAGCGATCCTGGATCGTGCTTTCGGTGTGCCGATCCGGAGCAAACGTTTCGTCCGGGATCTCTACCTCGTACTCCTCCTCATCCCGGTTCACGGACTGCAGGGAGTAGAGACGGCGCCGCTTCCGCTTCCGGTACTCAGAACGCGCCAGGTTCCCAGCGATCGTATAAAGCCAGGTCGAAAACTTCGCAATCCGACGATAGGAATGCCGGTTGCGATATACGCGCATAAAGGTCTCCTGCAGGAGGTCTTCGACCTCCTTCGGATCGCCCAGAAACCGGTACAGGTAGTTGGCCAGCGGATCCTTGTACCGGCTCACCAGGATGTCGAAGGCCTCCACCGTTCCCGCCTGAAACAGCGCCATGAGGTCCTCATCGCTTAGTCGCTGGAGTTCCTCATAGCGCGCCTTGTTTTCTTCAGACGGCAACCGATGCAGCGCCTCCCTGCGCAACACCACCCGCTGTTTTCGTTGAATGTTCATTGTCTGTCAGTAAGCGTTTTGTTTTCAGAGCCTTGCGGTCAGGCTGCTTGCTGCAGCGGCGTCCGGCAGACCGCCTGCATCTGACGCAATAGCAGATGCAGAATCAACCGAGGATCTCGATTACTTCCCCCTTTCAATTCCACATCGGCCGCCAGCAACGCCGCCAGCACATGCCGGATTGCGTCACGGCCATACCGGCGAGCACTCTGCCGATATTCCTGCAGAAAGTACACGGGCACACCAATACGGCCCGCCAGCGTCTGATTCGACAGACGCTGCCCCTGGCAAAGTGTCAGCTTCCAGAGCTTCATGAAAAAAGTTGTCAGAAACGACACAATCCGGAGTGCTTCACTCCGCGGATTTGACGCATGTTGCAATAATTGTTCCACTATATAGATTGCGTCTGAATAACGTCCTTCTCCCACGGCCCGCTGCAGTTCGAAAATGTTGAAGCTACGCGTCTGACCACTGACGGTAACGATGTCATCCAGCGTTAACGTCTTACGTGTCCCGGCATAGGCAAACAGCTTTCGCAGCTCCTGTACCCCGGCCTGCAGCTCCGTGCCCACATACTCGGCCAGTCGTTGCAGCGCTTCAGGCTCCAGCCGATAGCCTTCGCGTTCTGCATAGCGCGCCAGCCAGCCAGGCACCTGAGCCGGACGTAACGGCCGCAACTCAGCCCATACGGCATGCTGACGCAGTGCCCGATAAGGTTGAGCGTTTAGATTCGGACGCCCAGCGCAGACCAACAGTACAACGGCCCGCGGATTAGGATGCGCTGCATAGGCCGCAAACAATCGATGCTCACGCAGACGATCAAAGTTACGTACGATCACTACCCGCCGTGGTGCCATGACAGGCAGGCTCTGACAGAGGGCCAGCACAGCGCGCGCCTCTGCCTCGTCGCCGTACACTACATCCAGGTTGAAAGCCCGAAGCTCAGGCGGCAGCGCGTGTTCAATAAGCAACTGCTGAAGCGTATCCATCAGAAACGACTCTTCGCCATAGAGAAAGTACAGCGGGGCGAAGTTGCCGTGCTGAAAGGCCACTTCCAGCTGCTCAAACGATTGTCCCTCGGCCGGCCGTCCCATCCCGGTTGATATTGCCTGCCCGTCGTTTTGTCACATCAGCGCGATATGTTTATCCTCTTGAATAAAAAGTAGTAAAACAATACCCCGACGACAAGCGCCTTTCAAAGTTGCATCGTTGTTGCACTCAGGTCATCAGACGCGGCTTGCCGGGAAGATAGGCCGTATGCAGCCGATAAGCCAGCGCCCGCAACAGCTCTGTATCATGCTGAATCATAAAATAGGCGTATCGATAAAGATCCCAGGCTTCCTCGCCACAGGGAACCTTATGCTCCCAGGCTTCAGGGGGCACTGTCTGTAGCAGAGCGACCAGCTCTTGCCGCCGCTGCTGAAGCCGTTTCAGAATATCGGGCAGGGGATACGTATTCCAGTCTTCAACCTGCTGTAACGACCGATCGTCCGGCAGGGTCAGCCTTTCAGCCGTTCCCGCCAGTAACGCGCGTAGCGTGGGTAAAAACACCTGCTCATCGGCCGCCACCAAAATCCCGTAGGTTTCCCGCAACGAGGGCTCTTCCGGCAGCGGCCGTGCCGTCTGGAGCGGTTCCGGCACCAGATCGATAACTTGCTGCAGCGCTTCGATTTCGCGGAGCAGATGGGCCAGCTGTTCGATCAGCGCGGTGCGCAGGGCTGCTTCGTCACGTGGTCTGTGGCGCATCTTATCCTTCAGCCCGCACGCCTCCCCACGACTGCTGTGTCGCGACAGGCTCTTCAGGTCGCAGGTGCGTGCTTCTAAGCTCCTCCAGACCCTCCGCTTCCAACAACCACTTCAAAAACGGCCGGTCCTTCAGGCTATGCAGGTTATTCTCCTTCCGAAACTCCCAGAACTGCCCGTACTGCGGATTCTTGTAGCGCTTCAACCACTCCAGCCGGTCTTTCAGCCGTTCGGCCGGCACCAGCAGCTTTTCCAGCCCGAAAATAGCCTCGTCACGGCTCTGAAACGTCAGATCGTACTCCTTCGACATCACTATGGCCTCTTCCGGACAGACCTCTTCACAGTAGCCGCAGTAGATGCACCGGAGCATATTGATCTCGAACCAGGCCGGCTCCCGCTCTTTGACGTCGTCCACCTCTTTCGCCTGCATCGAGATGGCCAGGGGTGGGCAGGCCCGGGCGCACAACCCGCAGGCCACACAGCGTGGCCGTCCGTTTTCCTCGACCAGCACGGGTCGTCCCCGGTAACTATCCGGCGGATACCACTGCTCGTCCGGATACTGAAACGTGTAAAGCGGCGAGCGCATCTTGCGCCAGGTGTAGACCAGACCCTTGACAACAGTCGGGAGATAGAGCCGCTCCCAGAAATTCAGTTTGCGCTCGTTGGGTGTAGCCAGGTTGGCAGGCTTTCCAGGCATGGGTTGTGCGTATTTGTTTCGTTCAGCACACCGGGCGGTAAACGTCGAAGCAGGCCCTCAGGGTTCGCTCCGCTTTCACTTTTGCCGAAACACAAGGGTCAGGGGCACGCCCTCAAAGCCAAAAGCAGCTCGAATCCGCTTTTCCAGATAGCGCCGGTATGGCTCTTTAACACCCTCCGGATAATTGCAGAAAAAGGCAAACACAGGCGGCGCTGTCTCAACCTGCGTCACGTACTTGATTTTTACCGGACGTCCCCGATAAGTAGGCGGGTGTTGCTGCCGAATGGCTTCCTGCAACACCTCGTTGAGCTGACTGGTAGCAATGCGCTGTTGCCGATTCTCATACACGCGCAAGGCTTCCTCAAGTACACGATGGATACGCTGGCGCGTCCTGGCCGAAATAAACACCAACGGCACATGCACCCAGGTCGGCAACCGGTGGCGAATCGCTTCCTCCCATATTTTCATCGTGTTGGCGTCTTTTTCGACCAAATCCCACTTGTTTACCACCAGCACCATGCCCTTGCGCAGTGCTTCGGCCTGACGTAAAATGCGGATATCCTGAGCCGTCAGTCCTTCGGTGGCGTCGATCAATGTAATGGCCACGTCGCATTCGCGCAGTGCTCGCTCGGTGCGCAGCGTCGCATAGAACTCAATATTTTCCCGAATGCGCGAACGGCGCCGCAGACCAGCGGTATCAACCAGTACGATCTCCCGTCCGTAGTACTTGAGCACCGAATGCACCGCATCACGCGTAGTGCCGCTGACCTCGGTTACAATCGAACGCTCCTGCCCGAGCAAAGCGTTTGTTAGTGACGACTTGCCTACATTGGGCCGACCCACGATCGCCAGACGGGGGCGCTCATCGGTTTCCACTCCACTGTCACGGGCCGGCAGCCGTTGCACCAGGGCATCAAGCAGCTCACCGGTTCCTCGCCCACTCAAAGCACTGATCGGATAGACCTCAGAAAGGCCAAGCTGATAAAAAGTGCTGGCCTCCCAGGTACGTTCGTCATTATCGGCCTTATTGGCCACGACAAAGACCGGCTTTTGCGTACGCCGGAGCAGCTCGGCCAATGCATCGTCCAGGTCGGTCACCCCGGTGGTTACATCGACCATAAACAGAATGGCATCGGCCTCTTCGATGGCGATCTGCACCTGTTCCCGAATCGCCTGTTCGAAGACGTCCGAGGTGTTGGGTACGTACCCACCGGTATCGACAACCGAAAAGCGCACGCCATTCCATTCGGCCGTGCCGTAGACGCGATCGCGTGTTACGCCCGGCTGGTCATGTGTGATGGCTTCATGCGAACGGGTCAGCCGGTTGAAAAAGGTCGATTTTCCAACGTTTGGCCGTCCCACAATGGCAACCAGCGCCATGATTCCACATCCCAGAGTTTAGTCCGGCGCGTAGAAGCCTTCAGCCGGTCATTTCGTTCCCGACGCTACCGACGGTCTTGATGCTCAAGATGCAACGCGCGGAAGAGCATGTAGGCAGCCTGGCCGGTTTCGCGCGTAAAGATGTAGTTGATGCCGGCGCCCACGGCCATCCCGGCCAGCGGAATGAGCTGACCCAGCTTGCGACGCGCCAGGTTTTTGACCAGTTCACGGGGCAGGTGTCGGTTCTGCTCGCGCACGAAGTCGCGTGTGCGTCCCTGATAGGAAGCGCCCCGGGCCAGCAGAGCGGCCGCCACACTCACCTCCCGCCAGGCCGCTTGCCGGGCTTCCGATGTACCAGCCGCCGCCGCATTAAAAATCGCCAGTACCAACGGCCGATACGCTGGATCCTGCACGCGAAAGCCATACACGGCCCCGATCTGCTGAATCAATCTCAGGTTGATTCCGAAAAGCAGCGGCACGTCGGCAACGGCCAGCGTAAAGCCCCCCAGACCGGTACCGGCCCCTTCGAGTGCGGCCAGCACGGCATGCTGATCGAAAAAGCTGCGCGCCACTGGATCGAGCCGCTCCAGCGACTCGGTGCGCAATGCCTCAATCCGATCTCCTGCTATGCCCGCCTTTCGAACGGCCTCCAGCACGTACTGCTCATTATAAGTCCAGCCTGCCACATCATGCAGCGTCTCAAGAAAGCGGGCTACCGCCGCATCGAGTTGCGCCCGCCAGGTGGCTGGTGTCACGCGTTCGATGAGCCAGTCCATAGGGCGCATGGCCCAATCGAAAGCTTCCTGCCATAATGGTCCTCCCGAACGCACCCAGCGCTCGATCTCCTGTCGGGCGGCTTCGTCATAGGTCAGCGGCATGGCACAGACAGTTGGCTACGGCATGCCCTCTACGAAAGAAAAGCCATGGAGTTGCGCTCACCGGATCAGCCCGAGTCCGAGCAATCCTACCAGAAAACAATAATAGGCAAAATATGCCAGCTGTCCCCGGCGCACCACCTGAAGGAGCATTTTAATAGCCACGACCCCTGATATATACGCAGCCAGCGTACCGACCACCAGCGGCAGTATACCGATTACTTCAGGGGTGTGCAGCAGTTCAATCCCTTTCAGTAAGGTAGCACCCAGCACGACCGGCAATAGCATCAAAAAAGAGAAATCAGCTGCTCGCTCGGGTCGTACGTTCTGGTAGATGGCTGCACAGATCGTGGCACCCGAACGTGAAATGCCCGGCAGCATGGCGGCCGACTGCGCAATGCCTACCACAAACGCTTTGACCGGCGACAGATCACCGCTTGGATGACGCCGCAATCGGGTCAGCATCAGCAGCACCCCGGTCACCAGCAACATCCCCGCGGCAAACCGGGGATGCTCAAAGGTCTGCTCGATCCAATCACCCAGCAGCACATAAACCAGCCCGGTGGGAATCAAGGTGATCACAATCCAGACGGCCAGTCGAAAAGGATCACGTGCCCGATACCGCGCCAGCCAATCGGCCGGACGCGGCAACGCTGTCCACACTTCGCCTACGATAACGCCCACCCGCCGCCAGTAAACCGTAAGAATACTCAGTACCGTGCCGAAGTGCACAAACACCTCGAAGGTAACGCCGCCCGGATTCAACCCCAGTACGTACTGTCCGAGCACCAGATGACCAGAGGACGAAACCGGTAAAAACTCTGTGAGCCCTTGCAACGACCCCAGAATCAGGGCTTCCCACCAAGACATGGCTTCTGCGTGCACCTTATTTACATAAATGGCCTAACTTACAGGATGACGCCCAAACGTGCGGCTTTCAGTCCATGCATTTCACGAATTTTCTGTCTGCACCGCCTCGGGCGGCCGGGGTTCTACCAACAGCACCTCTTCCCGTTCAAAGACGACAGTGCCTGGTTCAGCACCCCGTGGCTTACGTACGTATTTGCGCGGTACCACTACAACAGGCACCACACTACTGCCCCGCGCCTTGCTGAAGTAGGCTGCCAGCGAAGCAGCCCGCTCAAGCACTTTCCGATCAGGCCGGCGGTTACGGCCGGGGACCCGCAGAATTACGTGCGAACCGGGTACACCACGGGCATGGAGCCACAGATCATACTTGCGGGCGTGATGAAAAGTAAGTGTATCATTTTCTCGAGCATTCCGCCCGATCCAGGCTTCAAAGCCTCCCCCCAACGGCACACGCCGAAATGCCGGCGCGGCGCTCGACTGCTTCTGACTGGCTCGCCCGAGACCCAGTGCAGCCAGCTCGCGGGTATGGCGCTGCCGGAAAGCTCGAAGCGCCGCCATTGTATCAACCGGTTCCAGTTCGGCCAGCAATGCCTCCAGTTGCGAAAGCCGTTGGCGAACGTCGTCCAGGCGCTGGCGCAATGCCGCGCGCTCCTGGCGGGTCTGTCGGGCGCGTTCATAGTAAGCCTGCGCGTTTTCTACCGCTGAACGCGTGGGATCAAGCGGAATACGCACCCCGGTGCCATCCCCAAACCAGTCAGGTAGTGTCACCGCCTCGGCGCCGGCCGGCACCTGGTGTGCCTGCGCCATGAGCAGATGGCCCCACCGCTCATACTGATCGGCTCGATCAGGCCGGGCCAGTGTTGCTTCAAGCGCCTGCTGCTCCCGCCGGACTCGCGCAACCGCAGCTTCCAACGCCTGACGGAGCGGCTCGTATGCCTCCCGAAAAGCCCGCACCGCCAGCTCACGACGCACAACCGTACGCACCGCGGCATCGACCGTGGTGAACGTTTCGGAGGGCAGATGCGCCAGATGCGCCAGTG
The DNA here is from genome assembly GCA_030950375.1 of Rhodothermus sp. Taxonomy (GTDB): domain Bacteria; phylum Bacteroidota; class Rhodothermia; order Rhodothermales; family Rhodothermaceae; genus Rhodothermus. The sequence continues at coordinate 114,003 of JAUZRN010000007.1, forward strand.
GAACCAACGCGAAGTGCGTCGTCCAGCGATCCACCTGATAGCATCGGGGGGTTGGACATGCCAGCTCCTTTTCGAGCGTTCGCCCTGCCTCGTACAACCGCCGAAGCTCTGTTACGCCACAGGTAGCCGGTGTCGGCACCTGTACCCCGGCCCGAAATACCGTCTCCTGCGCCAACAGGGCATCAAACAACGGAAATGCCGCGGCCACAGCCTGCGCGAGCGTTTTCCGGTCGGTTCGCCATCGTGCCTGAAATGCCTCCAACGAATCCACTACCGGCGCCGGATGCGGTATCGGGGCCTTCTGACCACGCCAGACTTCATCCCGCTGAAAAGCAGCCCGCACCCGCCCGTCAGGCGCTACCCAGAGCACATTGGGCCGCGGGCCATACAGCCAGCACTGGAACCAAGACCCATCATCCAGCTCAAAAAACAGCACACGATCGCGTTCAGCCACCCGCACGCTGCGGAGCGTACGCCCCTGCGCTTCCTCAAACAGGGTGGCTACATTGCGGCGCGCCCGACTGTACCCCTCAACGCAAAACACGTAGCGAAAGGCCCCGGTCGAGATACGTACCATCCACTCGGCTGCTGGTTGTGCAAAGGCCAGTATCAGCTCGTCCCGCACCTGCGAGAAAGCATCGGCCAGCAGACTCCCTGCCAGCGTACGATGCCATTCGTCAGCCAGGGCCCGCCATGTGTAGTAAGTGTGCAGCATCCCCCTCTACAAACAATCTGACCGCGTGAACGGCCAAGTGCAAGCCGGGATCCTACCTGCGCTGCTGACGGCGCTCAACAAGTACCGAAAGCCCCCAGATCAACGCCCACGCCACCGCCATCCACCACCAGCGCCCTACCAGCAGGACAAGCACGTTGAGGCCATAGAGCACATGAAACAAGGTAGCAGGTGTGCTACGCTGCATCCGAGGCAGGTGCGGCGCGGCCAGCAACGCGCCCAGCTTGAGCAGCAGCATAAGGGGCGTGTAGACAAGTACGATCCAGCGCGCCCAGGATAACGCCGGAATTGCGGCCAGCACAATTATACCCGTAACGATAAGGTCCAACAGCGCCTCTCTGAGCCAGCGTCCCATTTTTATCTGATCCGGCAACCATCAAGTCGCCTGAAATATCGCTATTTTTGACTTCCTGTGAAGCGTTTCCTCTCTTTTTTTCAGTTCTTTAAGCACAATTCCCCTTCCGACATTGCACCACATGCCCGGGATATCGATTTTTGCATATCAGATACTCACCCAACCCGTTCCCAACCATGCAAGCCCGCCTTAAATATGTCGAAGGACTGACGTTCATTGGTCAGGCTGGCTCCGGTCACTGGACCGTACTCGACTCTTCGCATGGAGGACGCACTTCCGGGGCCACCAGCCCGATGGAAATGGTACTGCTGGCCCTCATGGGCTGCTCGGCCATGGATGTCGTTTCGATCCTGCAGAAAATGCGGGCTCCCTTTGTCGATCTGCAGGTTGAAGCCCAGGCCGACCGAGCCGAGACCCATCCCCGTGTCTATACCCGCATCCATCTGACCTATCGCGTTTTTGGACGCGGACTCAAGCCTGAGCAGGTAGCCCGTGCCGTACAGCTCTCTCAGGAAAAGTACTGCTCCATTACCGCCATGCTGCGATCTACGGCGGCCATTACCTACGAAGCATGGATCGAAGACCCGGAAACCGGCCAGAAACAACCCGTAACTTTCGCCCCGAAGTCAGGTAACGCCCTTCCCTCGAAGTGACTGCTGCGAATCCAGCCTGACCAAGAAGATCAGCGCCGTGCAAAAGTTGACAGTTACTCATCAGACCCGAAGCAGGCCATAGGGCTGGTTCGCGGCTAACAAACGCGACTATCCCTTGGGTTTAGCTCGGCAGCCACCGGGACCGTCCCTACAAGGATTGAACCGGCAAGCATCGTAACACACAATCTGGATAAACACTTGAAGCTGCCGCTATGAGGCACTGAACCAGGTACAGTGTGAATTCGTCGCTACCCTATAAGTCTGCCCCACGCTGCAGTCGTTCCCAGAGCAACACCCCGGCTTTCTGCACGCTGCGCAGGTAGAAGACAGCCCGCAGGGTAGCCTTCCATTCTGGCGAAAGATCCCCGTGCCGTCCCTGCCGAGCCAGACGATCACGCTGCGCATGATAGAGTGCGATCGCTGCTGCCACCGAAATGTTAAAACTCTGCGTAAACCCGACGATCGGGATTACACAACAAGCATCGGCCTGGGCTAGTAGTTCCTGGGAGACGCCCTCTACTTCATTACCGAAAACCAGCGCTGTCGGCACCGTAAAGTCGAACGTGTCAATGGGCGCGGCTTTTTCCAGCGTCATAGCGACAATGCGATAGCCAGCCGCCTTCAGGGCAGGTACCGCTTCGGTGGCGGTCGGCCACGTCCATACGTCTAACCATTTATCAGCCCCCTGACTGGTGCGTTCGGACGTCTTGTATTTCTGGACATTGCCCTTGATAATGCCAAATCCCTGATAGCCCAGCGCTTCGGCCGAACGCATGACCGCACTGATGTTGCCCGTATTAGCTAACCCCTCGACAACCGGCACCACTGTGTAGGTACGCCCTTCCAACACCTGGGCAATCCGCTGTTGACGTCGTTCGGTCACATACGGCCGCAACCATTCGACGATGATATCCGGCGTGTAAGGCTGAAACCGCGCGGCCATCTCCTGAGGATCGGCTACATACCCCTGCTGGGCGGCCGCCTGAAACACACGCGTCAGCTCCTGTTGTAACCGCTCTGCCGGTGTCTGCAACATCGTTTCCGGTAAAAAATGCGTTACGAGCCTGTTGTTTGCTGCTTTTCTTACCCCTGAGACGGACACCCATTCAAGTACGCGCCGTAGATTAAGGCCACCTCATCAGAAAAACAAACGGAAAGCGCATTATGGAGCTACGGAATAAAGTGGCGGTTGTGACCGGCGCCAGTAGCGGACTGGGCCGAGCCTTTTCCATAGCCCTTGTGCAGCACGGGGCACAGGTGTACGGACTGGCCCGACGGGTCGAACGCCTGAACGCCCTGCGCAATGAACTGGGCTCCCGCTTTCACCCGATCGCCTGCGACGTGACCCGCCCGAACGATGTCGAGGCGGCCTTCCAGCGTGTAATTCGCGATGCCGGTCGTCTGGACATCCTGATCAATAATGCCGGGCTGGGCAAAATGGGGCCTGTCGATGAGCTTTCCCTGGAAGACTGGGATGTGCAGATGAACACCAACCTGCGAGGCGTCTTTCTATGCACCCGTGCGGCCGTGCCTCAGATGAAAAAGCAGTACGCTGAAGCCGGCTTCGGAGGCCACATCATCAACATCGCCTCAGTGGCCGGTCTGATCGGCAATCCCAACCTGAGCGCCTATAATGCTACAAAGTTTGGCGTGCGGGGCTTCAGCGAAGCCCTCATGAAGGAGCTCCGCAACCATGGCATCAAAGTGACCTGCGTCTATCCGGGCTCCGTCGCCACCGAATTCTTCGAAGTGTCCGGCATGCGCGGTGCTGACCGTCCCGTTACGCCCGAGCAAGTAGCCCGGACCATTGTGCACATCCTGGAAACCGACGACAATTACCTGATCTCCGAGGTGGTCATTCGGCCGTTACAACCTCGCTGAAAATGAAGGGGCGGGGTCTGGCACGCAGCCCCCGTCCCCACTTTTTGCAGAGAGGCCATATTTACCTTCCGTCTTGTTCACCCAGCTGGAAAACCACCGGAAGCGTCATCCGAACAGCTACCGGAAGCCCATCCTTCTGGGCTGGCTTGAAGCGAAGCGTCTGAACCGCCTGTAATACGGCCTGGTCCAGCGCTTCATGCACGCCACGGATAATCTGCGCCTCACGCACTTCACCGGTCTCGTCCACTACAAAGCGCACGATCACCTTTCCTTCAATGCCCTGCGCCCGAGCAGCTTCCGGGTACTGGATCTTTTCGTAAAGCGTCTGTATGCCCCCGATAACTTCAGGCATGACCACACCCTGCAACTCTTCAGGCGTTTCCAGCACTTTGTTGGCCGTTTTGGCCGCTGTCGTGGCTTCAGTCTGCGACTGCACAGGCGTTTCAGGCATCTCTGTGCACGCCATCATGCCGGTCAATCCGATCAGTATACCGATCAGCATCAGACGCACATGGCGCGGCGTCAGCGACTGCGTAGGATGCATCATGGCCTCCATACGTTGTTTAAGGGTGGAACGTCTTGAAAGTGACAGACTCAATTTTAAGGCAGGAGCACGCTGCGCCTGCCACAGCACCGTCAGCAATAAGCGGGCATAGCTGGCGGGCGAGGTGATGCGCTGTGCCAGTACAGCCCGGTCACACAGCACCTCCCGCAGCAGCTCCAGTCTCCGACGATAGCCCCAGAGCAGTGGATGAAACCACAGCAGGGTCAGCACTCCTTCCTCAAAGAGCTGAGCTCGGAAATCGCGCCGCTGCAGGTGAACCAGCTCGTGCCAGAGCATTGGTCGGCGCATCTGTGGATTGTCAAGCACCATCTCCGGCACCACAATGGTCGGCCGTCGCCCACCCATCGAGAAAGGAATCGTCCCCCCTACCAGGAGACGTATTGTGCGACGAATACCCAGGCGAAAAGCCATCCCGGCCAGTTCGGCCTGCAGCGCGGGAGAGGCCGGCCGGCACTGCCGCAGATAGCGTCGCAGCCGCACCCAGCGACCGCCGAGTACGACAAGACGAACAGTGACGCCCAGCCCCCACACAATGCCCATAATCCAACCCACCCCCACTCCCTGCCTGCCCCCGACCTCAGCCGATACCTGTACCACTTGCAGGCCGACCCAGGTCAACACGGCAGGCGCCTCAGGACGCCAGAGCGACACCTCCGGGAGCCAGGCCAGTCGCATCCCATAGGCCAGCAACCCCAGCGGCAACGCATAAAAACCAGCCTGCAATAGTGCATAAGCTGCTTCCGGCCAGCGTCGCACAACACGCTGAACGCTCAACAACAACAGCAGAGCCGGCACAGTCCAGAGCAATAACAACCACGCTCCTTCTGTCCAGTACTCAGGCAGCATCATCGGACCTGTCCAGCTTTTCAATCAGACGTTGCAATTCGGCCAGCTCGTCCGGTCCAAGCGACTCCTGGCGCACCAGCGTCTGCACCAGTTCCAGCGGCGAACCGAACACCCTGTCTACCAGTCGCTGCAGCAGATTCGCCTTGAACTCTTCCGGAGGAACAGCCGGCCGGTACACATACATGCGTCCCTGCCTGCGAAACGTCAGATAGCCCTTTTCTGCCAGATTACGCATAACCGTCATCACCGTCGTATAGGCCCGCCCTCCCCCCAGACGAGCGTGCACATCGGCCACGGACGCCTCGCCCAGCTCCCAGACGACCTGCAAAATCTCCATTTCCGTCTCGCCAAAAGGCACCAAAGCACGACGCATAAAACCCTTATCGTCTTGGGTTACACTTACTATTTTTATCATACTAAAAAAATAGTAAAAAGTCAAGCGCTGCGATCAATTTTTATGCCCCGCAGCGGATCGAATCTGGACGGCTGACCACGAAGGTGGCCAAGGCATCTGGTGATTCCAGAAGCCGGTGCGCTGTACTCAGACAGGATCAGGTGAGAGCAAAGTGCGGAGTTGGCCCTCCGTATTCGCATTGCTGGAGGGTTTGTCCGTATTTTTGGAGAGGCCTGCGAAACTATCCAACGAAATGGTAGAGGTATGGAACGTCGGCGCTTTCTGAAGCAAGCCGCACTGGGGGCAGCTGCCACGGCCGTGCTGGCCAGCTGCAGTAATCAGCAGACAGGCGAACGCGGCGCGCCTGCCGTACAGACGCTTCCCCGTCTGCGCTGGCGTCTGGCTTCAAGCTTTCCCCGGGGGCTTGATACCATTTTCGGTGCGGCGGAAGTGCTGGCAGAGCGCGTGCGCGCACTGACCGACGGCCGCTTCGAAATCCGTGTCTATCCGGCTGGCGAGCTGGTACCAGGCCTGCAGGTGCTCGACGCCGTGCAGAATGGTACAGTCCCCATCGGCCATACAGCCAGCTACTACTTCATCGGCAAACATCCGGCGTTGGCCTTCGACTGTACAGTTCCTTTTGGTTTGACTTCTCGTCAATACAATGCCTGGGTGCTTGAAGGCGGTGGTCTGGAACTGTTGCGTGAGCTGTTTGCGGAATTCAACATCGTGAACCTGCCCGGTGGCAACACCGGTGCCCAGATGGGCGGTTGGTTTCGACGCGAGATCAACAGCTTGCGCGACCTGCGGGGGCTCAAGATGCGCATTCCGGGCATGGGCGGCCGTGTCATGAGCGAGATGGGCGTGACCGTGCAGGTGCTGGCCGGTGGTGAGATCTACCCAGCCCTGGAACGTGGCGCCATCGACGCCGCCGAGTGGGCCGGTCCTTATGACGATGAAAAGCTGGGCTTTCACCAGATTGCCCCTTACTACTACTATCCCGGCTGGTGGGAACCCGGCCCAGCCTTGACCTTCTATGTGAACCGGCGCGAATGGGAACGGCTGCCCACCTTTTATCGCGAGGTGCTCTGGACAGCCGCGCTGGAAGCCAGCCAGACCATGGTTGCCCGTTACGATGCCCGGAATCCGGCAGCACTGCAGCGTCTGTTACAGGCTGGTGTACAGCTTCGACGTTTTCCAGACGACGTGCTCCGAGAAGCCGCCCGCATTGCCGAAGATTTGCTCAGCCAGGAACAGGATCCGCTGTATCGCAAAATTTATGAAGCTTATCGCAGGTGGCGGGCGCAAAGCTACCGCTGGTTCAGTACTACCGAGTTGGCCTATGCCCAGTTTGCCTTCCTGCTTCCTTCCTTCCTGGAGGCCTGAGCTATAACGCGGCACCTCCGGGTATATCGCGTACCTGGCAATGTGCACCGCTGAACAGCGGGCAAACGCCTGATACGTACCGGCTTTATGAGCAAAGTGTTGTCATCAACCTGAGGGGCGTGCTGCCCACCGCGGCATTGCCACAGCGACCGAATCATAGACGTTATCTTTGGGCGTCTCAGGATCGTAAAGGCCCTGCACACAAGGAACCCGTGCTGACCGTCACGAAGCCTCTGTGGGAGCGCATGCCCTTCGTGCTTAGCGCCAGAGCCCATGTTGTACGGGATCGGTTCGGTCACCTCGCTAATCCCCTGGCGCCGTTGCATTACGCGGTCTGCTGCGCTTGTGCGAACAGCGCCAACACGCATGCTTCATCTCAGAGACCATGGATCTGACAGGAGACTTAGAGAAGGCTTGCCCATTCTTGCTGCGCTCGTCTTTGATCGGACGTTTCACCTGCGAAGGACAAGGCAGATGCTGTTCCAGGACGTTTCTTAGGAGCCCTGGTTCGTGCAACTCACCTGTTTGACGGCGGTCCCCGATCGCATCTCTCAGGGCCGCTTAGCGCACCGCCCAGTTGACCATTTCCGGAAAGAGAACAATTAGCAACAAGCCAAGGAGCTGGATCAGGATGAATGGCACAGCGCCTCGGTAGATCTGAGTGGTGGTCAGCTCAGGTGGTGCCACTCCCCGCAGGTAAAAGAGCGCAAAGCCAAAAGGTGGCGTTAGAAACGAAGTCTGCAGGTTCATGCCCACCATAACCCCGAACCAGACCAGATCGATATCCAGTGCCCGCGCTGCCGGCACCAGCAGGGGTAAAATGATAAAGGCAATCTCAAAAAAGTCGATAAAAAAGCCCAGGACAAAAATGGCAAGGTTAGCCACCACCAGAAAGCCGACCATGCCACCGGGCAGGTTTGTCAGCAGCTCTTCGATCCAGAGATCTCCATAAAGGCCATAAAAAACCAGCGAGAAGGCTGTTGAGCCAATCAGCAGAAAGACCACCATAGTAGTCAAGCGGGCGGTTTCATCCATTGAGGCCCGCAGCGCCTCGAACGTAAGCCGCCGGTTCAGGAGTGCCAGCATCATGGCCCCCACAGCCCCCAGCGTACCGGCTTCCGTAGGCGTGGCAATACCCGCAAAGATGCTGCCCAGCACGAGCAGGATAAGCACCAGTGGTGGCAACATGACCAGCAGCACGCGACGGGCCAGCACACGTCCGGGCATGTTTCGCTCCGAAGGTGGTAGGGCTGGCGCAGCTTTTGGTTTGAACAGAGCGACACCGGCGGCATAGCAGGCATAGAGTCCGGCCAGCGTCAGACCAGGCACCAGGGCTCCCAGAAACAGATCACCCACCGACACGCCGAGCTGATCGGCCAGCACGACCAGCACCACACTCGGTGGGATAATCTGTCCCAGCGTGCCCGAAGCCGTAATGACCCCTGCTGCCAGCTCCCGGGAATAGCCATAGCGAAGCATGATCGGCAGCGAGATCATTCCCATCGCCACTACCGAGGCTCCTACGACACCCGTGGCAGCGGCCAGCAATGTGCCCACGAACACGACAGCCAGTGCCAGTCCACCTCGTAGCGGCCCGAATAGCATACCGATTGTCTGCAACAGGTCTTCAGCCAACCGGGATCGCTCCAGGATCGTACCCATAAAAATGAAAAACGGCACGGCCAACAACACATAATTTGACATGATCCCGAAGATCCGGTCAGGCAATGCCAAGAGCAGACTCCAGTCGAAGTAGCCCAGTGCTACGCCAATCCCAGCAAAAATCAGGGCCGTGCCGCCCAGGGCAAAGGCTACAGGATAGCCTGAAAAGATGAGCACCAGGGCGGTAAGGAACATCAGGGGAGCCAGCCAGTCGCCGCTCATACTTTTCCAAAGCCGTCGTGATCAGTATCCGTTTCTATCTGGCGCAGCCGGGCAATCTGATGGATCAACATGGAAACGCCCTGCAATGCCAGCAAAACAAAGGCGACCGGAAGCATCGTCTTCAGTGGATAGCGGGGCAATCCGCCCGGATCCGGGGACAACTCGCGTACCGCCCACGAATTGATCACCCATCCCCAGGATACCCACAGCATCAACGCACAGAAAGGCAGTAAAAAAATCCCCGTGCCCACCAGATTAATCCAGACCCGTACCCGGGGAGAGAGCCGACCATAGACCACATCCACCCGTACGTGGGCATCGCGTTGCAGCGCATAGGAAGCCCCTAACAGAAACACCAGGCTGAACAGATACCATTGCAGCTCAATGTAGAAATTCGAGCTCAGCCCGATACCCGTGTACCGGTCCAGATAGCGCACCACAGCATTGTAGGCCCCTACCAGCACCATCACCAGTACCAGCCAGTAAACCAACCGGCCTACCCATAGATTAAGCCGATCAATGGCCCGGGCCAGTCTTAGCCACCGCTCCATCGACTGATGTCCATTGACTGTCTTCCGGCTTCAAGCATAACGGTTTCTCACCAGATTTACAAGGCAACCGCCTAAAAAAAGCCCCTGCATTTTAAAAGCAGGGGCCCCCTTTTGCTTTGCTATGATATCTCTGCTATGGCTGGGCCGAAGCATCCCACGTTAGAATATCTTTTTCCGACTTGGGTCGGTCGCGCCATTCCTCAGCGTCGGGCAATGGACCTTTCTTTTCGGTGATATTATAGCCCATCTCCTTCCACTGCTCAGCCAGGTACCGATTCCATTCAATGTAGTGTTGCCACTCCTCTGGCACCTCGTCGTCCGGATAGATGGCCTCAACCGGACAGGTAGGCACGCAGGCATTACAGTCGATACATTCATCAGGGTGAATCGCCAGAAAGTTGGGCCCTTCGTAG
>JAUZRN010000008.1 GCA_030950375.1 Rhodothermus sp.
ATGCGCATAATGACGCTTCTCCGTCGCATACTCCACATGCGCCGTCGCTATCGTAATCCCACGCTCCCGCTCCTCCGGCGCATTGTCAATCGAATCAAACGTCCGCGGCTGATTCACCGGATCCGATACCCGCTTCGACAACACCTGCGTAATGGCCGCCGTCAACGTCGTCTTCCCATGATCCACATGACCAATCGTACCTATGTTCACGTGCGGCTTCGTCCGCTGAAATACCTCCTTCGCCATGGCTGTTTGCCTTTTTGGTTTGCGTATTTAAGGAAAAAGCCCCCCGTTTGGGGGCATGCTCCGACGCCCGCAGGCATCGCCCTTTGAGCCGCCTGTCGGATTTGAACCGACGACCCCTTCCTTACCATGGAAGTGCTCTACCACTGAGCTAAGGCGGCTCTGACAGTGAGCGGGAGACGGGACTCGAACCCGCGACCCTCAGCTTGGAAGGCTGATGCTCTACCACTGAGCTACTCCCGCTCAAATCCTGTGGGCAGGGGAGGATTCGAACCTCCGAAGGCATTGCGCCAGCAGATTTACAGTCTGCCCCGTTTGACCGCTTCGGTACCTGCCCACTTCCTACGCAGCCTATTTAAATGTGGGCATAACCACTCGGGTGCCCACCTCCCCGCGAATTTCCAGTTAAGGAGCTGGCGGAGGGACTCGAACCCCCAACCTGCTCATTACAAGTGAGCTGCTCTACCCATTGAGCTACGCCAGCTTCCTCAGGCCGTTTCGAGAATGCAAATTTAGCCCATGAGTTCCGCTGCTGTCAATAAGATCACTCCGCGAAGCTTCTATAAATGCCTCTTTCGAAGGCGACGGCGCCGCCAGCTCCAGCCGGCCGCCCCCAATGCAATGAGTCCCAACACGCCCAGTACAATCCAGCCGTACACCTGCAGGTAGTACCGTACTACCGGCCAGTTCTCGCCGATGGCATAGCCGAGATAGCTGATCAATGTCGTCCATACGAAGGCACTCAGCGTGGCCAGCAGGGCCGTCTTGCCTGGATGCATGTGGGCCATGCCCACCGTCAGGGAAATGACCGAGCGGGCACCGCTCAGAAAACGATTTGCCGCCACGATCCCATAGCCCCACCGTCGCATCCAGCGCTGCACCTGATGGATACGGCGTTTGGGTAGCCAGCGCAGGCGATGCGGGTCCAGTACCGCTACTCCGATCCGATAGCCTACCGCATACATGGTCATAAAACCTGCCGCTCCTCCCAGCGTTGCCAGCAAAATCACCACCCATAGCTCCAGCGTGCCCCGCCCGGCCAGATAACCACAGAACACCACAAACAGATCACCCGGAATGGGCGGCACGACATTCTCGCCATACGCAATCACCAGCAATCCCACATAGACCCAGAACGCCGGCACCTGCAGCGCCCATTGCGTTAGGTCGGCCAGCCACTCCATACGTCTTTTACCGTTCGGATGCAACCGGACGCAGCAGGCAGACCGCAAAGGCTACCACTCCCTCCTCCGCACCGATAAAACCCATGCCTTCGTTGGTTGTCGCTTTCACAGAAACAGCACTGGTCGGAAGCCCCAGCGTCTGCGCAATGTTTTGTCGCATAGTCGTAACATGAGGTTTAAGGCGTGGTCGCTCAAGTACCACTGTGCTATCCACATTGACTACGGCATAACCGGCCTGAACAACCAGTTGGTGCACCTGGTGCAGCAATGCCAGGCTGCTGGCATCTTTCCAGCGCGGATCGGTGTCTGGAAAGTGGTGCCCGATATCACCCAGTGCAGCTGCTCCCAACAGGGCATCGGCAATCGCATGCAAGAGTACATCGGCATCCGAATGGCCGACCAACCCGCGCTCTGAAGGAATGTGTACCCCTCCCAGCATAAGCGGACGGCCTGGCACCAGACGGTGCACATCGTATCCAAACCCGATGCGAAATGCGGTCATCTACGCAGCGATTCTTCCGATTGACGACGCAAGCGTGCTTCCCAGTGCGGCCAGATCCACAGAGCCAGCTCCCAGTCTTCGGCCGTTGTGATTTTGAGATTGAAGCTACTTCCGGGTACGCATACGACCGGATACCCCAGGCGTTGCACCAGCTCCACGTCATCCGTGGCGGTTTCATGGCCATACTGTCGATGGGCGGCCTCCAGCCAGTCGCGGCGAAAGCCCTGTGGCGTCTGCATTCGGTAAAGGCCCGCCCGGGGCACCGTCTCGCCCAGCAGGCTGTCGTGCACGCGCCGCACCGTGTCGGTCTCCGGAATGGCCAGTGCGGCTGCGCCTACGCGACGGGTTGCCTCCAGCACAGCCGAGATCTGTTCGGGCAGAATGAACGGTCGCACAGCATCATGCACCAGCACGATATCGACTTCGGCCGCAAGCGCATCCAGCGCTGCCCGTACCGATTCCTGCCGTGTACGCCCACCGGCTACCACCTGCCAGGGCTCGGGAAGCCCGGCTTTCTGCAGCGCCGTCGTGACCTGCTCCACACAGTCGGCCGGCACGGCCACAATCAGCTCATCTACTTCTGGATGAGCGGCAAACGTCCAAAGCGTCTGCTCCAGCAACGGTCGTCCCCCCAGTCGTCGAAACTGCTTGCGCGTCCCCCCCATACGCACCCCCCGACCGGCCGCCGGCACCAGCACGGCTACCCGAGCTACACCTTCCCGCTGTGCCGTCTCGCTCATACACCTCCCTCTTCTCAGAGAATCAGCATGGCATCACCAAAGGAAAACAGCCGGTATTTTTCCTGAATAGCAATGCGGTAGGCTTCCATGACAAACTCATGGCCGGCAAAGGCCACAACCAGCGCCAGCAACGTGCTGCGTGGCATGTGAAAGTTGGTGATCAATCGCTCGACGATTTTGAAATCGTAAGGCGGATAAATGAATTTGTCGGTCCAACCGGAGCCGGGCTTCACCGTACCGGTGGCCGAAATGCTCGACTCCAACGCACGTACGACGGTCGTACCTACAGCCGTAACCGTGTGCTCCGGAGAAAGCAGGGCCCGATTGATGCGCTCAGCCGCTTCCTCAGTAATGGTAAAGTACTCGGAATCCATTCGATGCTTGGTGAGATCCTCGACCTCAATAGGCCGGAAGGTCCCCAGGCCCACATGCAAGGTAATCGGTACGATATCCACACCCTTTTGCCGCAACCGCTCGACCAGCTCCGGCGTAAAGTGCAATCCGGCTGTCGGAGCCGCTACCGACCCCGTCTCCTGAGCAAAAATGGTCTGATAACGCTCCCGATCCTCGGGCTCATCTTCCCGCTTGATGTAAGGCGGCAGCGGCATATGTCCGACCTCTTCGATTTTCCGATAGAGCTCTTCGTCGCTACCGTCAAATAGAAACCGAATGGTGCGCCCGCGCGAGGTCGTGTTGTCAATGACCTCGGCAATCAACCCGCCATCAAAGTAAATCTTGTTGCCCACGCGAATCTTTCGGGCTGGATCGACCAGCGCATCCCAGAGCCGACTTTCAGCGTTCAGCTCACGGAGCAGCAGGACTTCGATCCGAGCACCGGTTTTCTCTTTGCGGCCATAGAGCCGCGCCGGGAAAACTTTCGTATTATTGACGACCAGAACGTCGCCTTCTTTGAAGTAGGCAACAATATCTCGAAAGATGCGATGCTCGACGGTTTTATGCTTTCGGTCGAGTACCATCAGCCGGGCGCTATCACGCGGCTCGGCCGGATATTTGGCAACCAGACTTTTAGGATAATCGTAGTGCAAATCGGATAGCCTCATCGATGCTCCACACGCTTGTATCCACAGGAACCGCTTACAATTCTACCGAGCCCCTTCGGCTTGCCAGGGGCCTGGCCGACTCGGACAGCAGGATAGCGGTCGAAAATATACATTCACTCGGTGCCTGCGCCAAACGGGCAGTACCGCCTGCAACCCGCCGTGCACTCCTTCCGTCCCAAATTCACAGACAACCCATGCAAAAAGCCTTAGGCCGGTTATTGTGCGTTATCGTGCTGGCGCTACTGATGGGGTGTGACGGCGGACTGGCTCCACCGCCTCCTTCTCCTCTGGCCGTCATTGAAGGCACCGTCTATTATAAGGGGCCCTGGCCATCTCCTGACTCCGTACAGGAGTTGCGCTTTGTGGCCATGCGCTTTGTGCCCCAGAGTGCCTTGGATTTGCTCCTGCGCTTTAACGAGTTGATCATCAGCGATACCTTGCGGCGCTTTGTCGACTCGGACACGTTTCGGCTCGTAATCGACCTGGAAGGGGCGGCTGCCGACACGTTTCTATACAGTGGCATTGCCTGGAAATTCGGCCCAGGCCTGCTGGACTGGCGCCCCCTGGTCGTCTACGATCGCCCGCTCGTTCTTCGAGCCGGCGAACGCCGCCCGATCGTGCTGGAAGCCGATTTTCAGAATCCTGCAAGTTTTCCCGGAACGCCATGAGGCTTGCATGGCTCCTGCTTCTGCTCTGCGCGCTGCCGCTGCGGGCCCAGCCCCAACGGGCCGGACTGGAGGGTACCGTGCGCGACATCTATGGCACGCCGCTAACCGGCGTCAATGTGGTGCTGGTGGGCACGCTCTATGGTGATGCTACCGATGCGGCCGGGCGTTACGTGATCCCCGGCATTCCGGCCGGTACCTACACGGTGCGCGCGTCGGCCGTCGGCTATGTGCCGGCCGAGCAGACCATTACGCTGGCTCCGGGCGAACGGCGACGTCTGGATTTTGCCCTGGTCCCTACCGTCATCGAAGCGCCCGAGGTGGTAGTGACGGCTGCGCGGCGCGCTCAGCCTCTGGAACAGGTGCCCATCAGCCTCTCGGTACTGTCGCTCAATGACGTTACCGCTCGGGGACTGTTCACGCTCGACGACGCCCTGCGCTACATTCCCGGGGTACAGATGACCGGTAACCAGGTCAACATCCGGGGCTCATCGGGCTTCACCTACAATGCGGGCAGCCGCGTACTGCTCCTGATCGACGGTTTTCCCATGCTGTCGCCTGATGCCGATGGGGTGCCCTTTGAACTGCTACCTATCGCGCAGATCGATCGGATCGAAGTGCTCAAAGGCCCGGGCTCAGCCCTCTACGGTAGCGGGGCCCTTGGGGGCGTAATTCAGGTCCTTACACGCGACTTTCCAGAGCATCCCGAAACCGAAATCCGATTCTCCGGAGGCGCCTACGAACCGGTACGCTATGCAACGTGGAAGGCGTTCTGGAAAGGCGCTCGCTACTGGCGTCCCTTCGGCACAGCAATCTTCACCCATGCCCGGCGCCTGAGCGACCGGCTTGGCGGCTGGATCCATCTGACCTACCTGCGCGATACCGGTCACTTAAGCGCCAACGAGCGCACCCTGCTCCAGGGCTACACCAAACTGCGCTGGCAGCCGGCAGCCAATGCACACGTGGTGGTCCTTTCGGGGCTGACCTGGCGACGCAACGACGCGTTTCTGTACTGGAACGGCCTGCGCGACCCGCTCAACCCCGGCCGCATTCCAACCTCCGGGGCCAAAGATGCCGTTGGCGCCAACGATACCGAATCGCTCCAGTGGACCCTGCTACCCGCCTTTACGCATGCACCCGGTCGCAATCTTGTTTATACCATTGGCGGACGGCTTTACGTACTGGCCCTGCGTCCCATTGATGAACAGGGCCGCCCCAAACCCCTCTCCAAGGGAACCCTGGGCTTTCGCTACGGAGGACAGTTCCAGCTCGACTGGCAACCCATCGAGGGCCGCTACCTGACCTTTGGGGCTTCCGCGGATGCCGTCGCCACACGCTCGTCGTTCTTCCCCGCCGAAAACGGCCGCCCGTTCCGCAGCCAGCCCGAAGTGGCCCTCTTCGGCCAGTGGGAAGAAGCACTCACAGCACGCTGGCGGATGACCGGCGGTCTGCGCTTCGACGCCTATCAGATCCGCGCCGATCGCTGGATCACCCGGCTCAGCCCTCGCACCAATCTGCTCTTTCAGGCCCACACCAACCTGACGCTACATGCAGCTTTCGGACTGGGCTTCCGCGTACCCGGCGTGGCCGAACGCTATATCGAAAACCAGGAATTTTTCCCGATCGTGGCCAACCCGGACCTGCGCCCGGAAACCAGTACCGGATACGAAATCGGCCTGCGCTATCGTTACCGTGCCGGCTGGCTGGCCGAACTGAACGGCACGCTGGCGTTGTTCTGGACCGACTACCGAGACCTCGTAGAACCACGCTTTCAGGCCGAACGCCTGGCGTTTCAGTTCGTCAACCTGACCCGGGCCCGCATCCGTGGCCTGGAAACTACCCTGAACGTTCGGTTGCTGGACTCCTGGCTGGAAGGACAACTCGGCTATACCCTGCTGGATGCCGACGATCTGACCGGCCCGGAACCCCTACCGCTGTCGTTCCGAAGCCGCCATCTGCTTAAGACCAGTCTGACCATGACGCTGCCGGCGCATATGCGGCTGGGCGCCGACCTGCGGGTAGCCAGCCGACCGGAACGCATCGACACTGAATTTGCCCGCTTTGTGCCAGATGCCGACGTTACCGTACCTGTACGCGTGCTTGACCTCCGCCTGAGCTGGCAACGTGCTAACATAGCCCTGACCCTGCTGATCAAGAACGCGCTCGACTACTATTACGTCGAGCGCCCCGCCCTGCTGGCTCCCCCCCGCCACCTGCAACTTCAACTCCAGTGGCGCCGCTAATCGCCCCAACACCCCGCCCGTCAATCCAACGAAATCCATCGCAACCACTCCGGTAAACCAGGAGTGCCGGGCACTTTCACCACTATTTCACGCTATGGCCTTTGCATCAGCATAGCCAGTCTAATAATTTAGACAAAGTCTAAATATTTATCTTGTTCCTATGTTTTCGTTCCTGTTGCTGGTGCTGCTACCCCAGGTTGTCATCGACACGAGTCGGGCGGTACCGCTGCCTCCTGTTGTTGTCACCGCTACCCGTTCGACACGGGTGGTGAGCGAAGTGCCCGTGCCGGTGCAGCTTGTCTCGACTGAAGACATTCGTCAGAGTGGTACTGCGCGCCTGTCGGACCTGCTGGCCGAACAGCCCGGTCTGCTGCTTTTCGAAGACCACGGCACCGGCCTCATGATTCAGGGCTTCGAACCTGACTATACGCTGCTGCTGCTCGACGGCGAGCCCATTATCGGCCGCACAGCAGGTACGCTGGATCTGGACCGATTGACCGTGCAGGGGTTGGATCGTATCGAAGTGGTACGGGGCCCTACCTCGTCGCTCTATGGCAGCGAGGCGCTGGCTGGCGTCGTCAACCTGATCCGACGCCGACCGACAGCACCGCTGGACGCCACACTGCACGCCCGTATGGAAACGCACGGCACCTACCAGCTCGGAACGACCACTGAACTGCGACGCGGCCGCCTGGGGGTCTCCCTCTTGCTCGACCATTACCGAACGGCGGGCTACGACCTGGCACCGCAAGTCTTTGGTCCCACTGCTCCTGCGCTGTGGGACTATACCGCCGATGCCTACCTGACCTGGGACCTGCCTCGCCGATCGCTCCTGGCTCTGGCTATTCGACACCATCAGCAGCAGCGACGAAGCGCCTTTGCACTGAATGACACGCCGCACGACGCAGCTTATCGCCAGACGAACTGGAGCCTGCATCCACGCTTGCAGCAGCAGCTCACCCGCCGCCTGCGCCTGGATGCGGTGCTGTATCTGACAGGTTACGAGACGCGCACCCGGATGACCCGGCAGGCGGACGGCACCCTGTACTATGCAGATCGCTTTGCACAGGCCTATCGTAAGCTTGAGCTGCGTTTGCAACAGCTACTGACAGACCACCAGCTTCTGACGTTCGGTGGCGGTGCGATACAGGAAGTGCTGGAAGGTGACCGCTATGCTGGTCGTGTTACAGCTCGAAGTGGGTTTCTTCTGCTCCAGCACGAATGGGCTCCCCGATCATGGCTCGAAGTGGTCTCAGGCTTTCGCTTTGATATGCACAGTGACTATGCCAGCCGCTTCAGCCCACGCCTGGCCGTGCTGATCCGTCCAGCTACGTCCTATCGGTTGCGCGCATCGATCGGGAGCGGCTTCAAAGCACCGGACTTTCGCCAGCGCTATCTGGTCTTCACGAACACAGTAGCTGGCTATAGCGTGTTCGGCGTTACCCGTTTTCGGGAAGAACTGGCACGGCTACAGGCCGAAGGTCAGATTGCCCAGCTACTGATCGACCCGGACCGCGTCGCTACGCTGCGTCCGGAAAGCTCGGTCGCGCTCAATGTCGGCGGCGAGGCAGCCTGGCTCGACGGAGCACTGACCTTTTCACTCAATCTGTTTCATAACGAAGTGCGCGATCTGATCGACACGCAACCGGTCGCGCAGAAGACCAACCAGGCATTTGTCTATACCTACTTCAACCTGGAGCGCATCTACACTCGTGGTCTGGAAGTCGCCCTGACGGTCCGTCCTCGAGGCGCCCTGATGCTCCGTCTGAGCTACCAGTACCTCGAGACGGCCGATCGAGACGTGCTCGACGCCATCAAGGCAGGCCGACTGTTCGGACGTACGGCTTCGGGGCGTGACTACCGGCTGCAGCGCAGTGACTACGGTGGCCTTCTTGGGCGGTCACGCCATAGCGGCACGCTCCATTTGCGCTGGCAAGCGGCTCCGCTGGGACTGGCCGTGGCGCTACGCGGCGTCTGGCGCAGCCGGTACGGCTACCGGGACGTGGACGGCAACGGTGTGGTCAATCGCGCCGACGAATACGTCCCCGGTTACAGTCTCTGGCATCTGACCATCGGGCGTCCTCTGGGCCGCTACCTGACGCTTCAGGGAGGTGCCTTCAACCTGTTGAATCTGCGGCGTCCAGCCCTGATGCCTTTTCAGCCCGGACGCCGCTGGTTT
Source organism: Rhodothermus sp. (assembly GCA_030950375.1). Lineage (GTDB taxonomy): Bacteria > Bacteroidota > Rhodothermia > Rhodothermales > Rhodothermaceae > Rhodothermus. The sequence continues at coordinate 8,818 of JAUZRN010000008.1, forward strand.
CTGACGCTTACGTTCCACCTACAACCCCGAAACCCAAAGGAAAGCCATGCCCATGCGTATTCTTTGCCTGCTACTGAGCCTGACCTTCCTGATAGCCGCCTGTGACAGCGGAGAGCTGATGAACGACGCCCCACCGGTCGAGGCCATCGTGGTCAAAGACCTGCCGGCCGACCCCTTCGTCACCCGTGATCCGCAGACGGGGCGGCCGATCGGTACCGGACGCTATACGTTCTTCAGCCTGCGCACCGGCGAAATCGTCCTGCGCTATGACGATCCGGATCGCAGCGACTCGGCTTCGACCGCCTGGGATCTGGCCTTTCAGGGCACCAACATTCTGATCAACGGCGGCACAAGTGGCCCGGGGCGGGGCGGTGCTGTTGTGCTGGAAGTGCCTTTTGACGAAGTAACGGAAGCCCCTGCCGACGATCAGTTTCGGGTAGATGGAGAAGACGCATGTCCCAACGGAGTCCAGCGTGCCATCTGTCCAGGCTCTGGAAACGGCTGGTACAACTACGACCCCGCTACCCACATCGTCACGCCAATTCCCGGCCGCACAATCGTTGTGCGCACCGCCGACGGCCGCTATGCCAAAGTGCGCATCCTGAGCTACTACAAAGGCGCTCCTGATCCCGGGGCTATCGATCGCGAGGCCAATCCGCCACGCTACTACACCTTTGAGTATGTCTTTCAACCTGATGGATCCCGCCGTCTTCAATAACCTGACCGAAGGAGTATTACCATGTGGATTCTGCTTTTTGTCTGGACAAGCTTGGTCATGCCCACCGACAGCACTCGTCCGGGATTGCTTGTGATGGCGCATGGCGGCTCACCGGCATGGAACCGCGCCGTGCTTGAGGCAGTGGCGCCATTACGTGCCGGACGCCCCACGGCCGTCGCTTTCGGCATGGCCAATCCTCACACGCTGCAGCAGGCGATCGACTCGCTTCAGGCGCAGGGCGTGCGCCGCGTGGTCGTCGTTCGGCTGTTCATGGACGGGGCTTCGTTTCTGCACCAGACCGAATATCTGTTGGGGCTGCGGCCAGATCCCCCTGCTCGGTTCCTGCATCACGGGCCGCATGCCGGGAACGCCCCTCCTCCACCATTGCACCACAACCTGTCGGTTGTACTAAGCAAAACGGGATTGATGGAAGCCCCTGAACTTGGCCCCATCCTGGCCGACCGGGCACTGGCGCTCAGTCAAAACCCTCCCCGTGAGTCTGTGCTTCTGCTGGCGCATGGCACCGAGGACGATGTGCGCAATGCTCGCTGGATCGCGGCCATGGAACGACAGGCACAGCTCATCCGCGCCCTGGGCTTCTATGCCGTCCGGGTCGAAACATTACGGGAAGACTGGCCAGCACTCCGGACCCAGGCCGAGCGGCGCATCCGGGCGTTCGTTGAAGCCGAAACCCGGGCTGGCCGCACCGTCCTGGTGATTCCGTTTCGTGTTTACGGCTTCGGTCCTTACCAGAAGGTACTGGACGGACTGTCTTACCGGGCCGACGGTACGGGTCTGCTGCCGCATCCAGCCATCACGGCCTGGATTGAACGCCAGTGGCAACGGCTGAGCCGCGAGGCCGGTTGGCTACCTGAGACAACGTCCGTATTGTCCACTACCTACTGAAGCCTCCAGATACCATGCCCGCCGCTTCGAGCAACAATCCGTATCTGTTTCAGACCGAGCAGGGATACGTGCTTCGCTGCACCTGTTGTGGTCGCTTTGAAGTGGCACTTGGACGCCTGTTGCTACAGCTTTCGCCCGAACGCTTTCAGGCGCTCTGCAAACGCGTGCGCTCAGTGCCCCTGGATGCCTGGAAGCCGGACCATCTGTGTGTGCTGTCGCTGACGGGTCGTCTGGAGACGATCGATGTGCGCTATGCCTGCACCCGGGCCGAGCTCATCGCACTGCGCAAGCTACTACATGGTGCTCAGGCCAGACTGGAGCTGGAACGCCTGCTTCAACAGGCGTCCGTTACCCGCAATTAGGCCAGCGCTGTTTCCAGCGGTTGTAACTCCCAGGTCTGCACCTTGAGCGGCTCGGCCAGCAAGCGCTCCGGATGCAGACAGCAGGCCACCAGCTCAATGGAACGGTACAGGCGCGGTCCCGGCCGGTTGAAGTAGGCGTGGCCGTCCAGTACGTACACCCGGCCTTCCCGCACGGCACGCAATGTCTGCCATTCCGGACGCTGCCTCAACACCGGTAGCTCACGCGACGTCTGGGCGATGGAAAAGCCGCAGGGCATCAGGAGCAGGACATCGGGATCGGCAGCCTGCAGGTCAGCCCAGGAAATGATCGACGAAGGCTGTCCCGCTTCCACCAGTACGGCCTGCCCTCCGGCCATGGCCACCACATCGGGCATCCAATGGCCCGCCACAATCAGCGGATCAAGCCATTCCAGACAGGCAACGCGGGGAAGCGTGGTCAGATCACTACGGCGATGCAGACCGAGATCGTTCCGCAACTGGCGCAACCGTTTTTCGGCCTGTCCCAGATATTTCATGGCCTCGTGCAGCCGACCAATCGCGCGGCCGATCGCCAGTGCTGCATCCAGCACCTGCTTCAGCGTCTGCGGTGCCATGGCGAGCACGCGCGGCCGCGACGCGGGCCATTCAGACAACCCCGCCTCCAGCTCCGAAATCGACACTGCACAGACCGGACATTGCGCCTGGGTAAGGATAAGGTCAGGCTGCAGGGCTCGCAACTGTTCCCAGTCGATCTCGTACAGCCCCTCTCCCTGGGCTTGTACGGCACGAACCTGGCGATCAATTTCCCGAGAGGTGCCCCGGGCATCAACCCGTGGCCGCGTCAACACCGGCCGGTCCAGAATCTCCGGAGGGTAATCACATGCATGTGAGCGTCCAACCAGCATCGTTTGCGCCCCAAAGACGCAGACCCATTCAGTGGCAGCAGGGAGGAGAGAGACGATACGCATGGGAATGTCTGTTTGACGGAATGTTTTTCACAGTTTTACCGGCCGGAAGCGCTTGCTATCCCTCGGGTTTTGTTGTATGCTTTAACTACGTAACCCTACTCATAGTTTGTGACGGAGGAGAGGCTCTATGACGACGGAAGCAATGAAGGTTGCTGTTTCTACGCCTGCTCGGAAGCGCTTTCAGCGCGAACCTGGCCTGAATCCACAGTTGCCCCTCTTGCTGCTAAATGCAGAGGGCGATATCCAGCACATAACGCCGGCCGCCCGCACGTTGCTTGAGTATTCAGAAACGCAGCCTCTTGATTCGTGCTTTTTCACCTACGTCCACAGTCGCAACCTGCAGCAGGTCTGGCACGATCTGGCGGCCATGGCCCGGGCGCGCAAGCAACAGGCCTCCTGGCTACTTCGGCTGCGTACCGGCCGTGGTCACTGGCGCTGGTTCCAGGTGCGCGTCCGCAACCTGCTCCCGGAAAAGAAGGGGATGTTACTGCTGCTACAACCCCTGCAGCAGGCCTGAAGCAACCTCTGGCACGTAGCAGGCCTCCACACACCTACCATCGGGAATAATTTACCGGTGGTGGCGGGGATGGTAATTGTGGATGCCCGGCTTTCGAATCACGTTACAGGCGCGCTTTTTCCGGCAGAAGCTACGCCGGCATCCGGATGTCCACCCGCATGTTTTGTTAACAACCAGCTCTTCCCTCCTACTTTAGCGAATGGGCGGACGGCGGCGGTGGAAGTCCGTCGCCTGCTGGTAGGCGTGCGCCAGCATAAGCACCTCTGCATCCCGATAGAGCCCCCCGATGAAGGTGATACTACCGGGTTGGCGGCGGGGCGACAGGGGCTTATCCTTGAGCGGATGAAACGCATTCGGCACGCACACGCAGGGATGCCCGGTCAGATTCGTGATGCGCAGCGTACCGCCGCCATAAGTAGGCGACACGAACACATCCACCTCCCGAAACACTTCGGCCATACGCTGCATGAGCAGGGTGCGAATGCGGTTGGCCTGTAAAAACTCAACGGCCGGCACAAAACGCGCCACGCGAAACACGTGCGGCCAGGTGTTACGCCCCTGTCGGACCATCTGGTCCACCCCGCCGGTCCGAGTCAGCTCGTCAAAGGCAGCCGCTGCCTCCACCTCCAGGGTGAGCAGCATAGCCGAGACCGGCAGGTCGTCCGGCAACCGAATGGGCTTCAGTTCGATGCCCAGCTCGCGCAACACCTGCAACGTTTGCAGATCGGCTTCCCGATTTTCATAGTCTTCTTCGAAGGCCTCGGCCAGATAGCCCACTCGGAGCTGCCGTACATCGAAGTCGGGATCAAAGGGGAAAGGCATATCGCGCGTGCTCGGATCACGCGGATCGCGCCCTCGGATCGCGTCAAACACGAGCGCGCAATCTTCGGCTGATCGTGCCATCGGACCCAGCTTATCCATGGTCCAGGCCAGCGTCATCGCTCCGTAGCGACTTACAGCTCCGAACGTCGGGCGGTGGCCCGTCACGCCGTTACGGGTAGACGGTGAAACGATCGATCCCAGCGTCTCCGATCCGATCGCAAACGGCACCAGCCCTGCCGCTACAGCCGCGCCAGATCCGGCCGACGAGCCACTCGATCCCTGCTCAATATTCCAGGGATTTTTCGTCTGACCGCCGAACCACACGTCGCCCCAGGCCAGGGCTCCCAGTGTCAGCTTGGCTACAAGCACAGCACCGGCAGCCTCCAGTTTCTCGATCACCGCAGCCGTCACGTCCAGCACCTGATTTTCATAGGGTTTGGCTCCCCAGGTCGTGCGATAGCCCGGTACAGCCAGCAGGTCTTTGGCGCCGTAGGGCACGCCGTGCAGCGGTCCACGCCAGCGACCGGCATCCAGCTCTTCGTCCGCTTTTCGGGCCTGCTCAAAGGCCAGCTCTTCGGTATAGGTGATCACTGCCTTCAGCACGGGATCATAACGCTTCAAGCGCGCCAGATACAGTTCGGTCAGTTCCACCGAGCGCACCTGTCGGGTTTTAAGCAAATACGAAAGCTCGGCCACCGTCATATAGGCCAGGTCTTCCTCGTTGCGTGGCCGCTCCACCGGCCGCGGCTCCCACCGCATCCCTTCTGTTCCGACCGGCAGCGGCTCACCGCCAAGGGTTGGATCAAAAACAAAGGCGGGAATGACCTCGTTGGGCAGCGGGATCTGACGCAACGCCTCGTAATCCTGCAGGCGTTCGGTCAGATCCTCGACCATCATCTGGCGTTGCTCCTCCGTGAAAGAAAGCCCTGCAATGCGCTCGGCGCAGGCGATCGTCTCGGGCGTAATTGGCTCGCCTTCCTCAATTTTCGCATACAGCACACCGGGAAAGAGCGTACCGCTCAATCCCAGTGCCGAGCAGTACTGGAGAAACAGGCGACGATCCAACGGCATGGTACTCCTGAAGTTGGGTTAACGGAATCGAGGTACCGGAAACAGGATGCGGCTTTCGTGCCCCCGGACATCGACCGATTGAATGCCAAAGAAGTAATCGTCCTTCGACCATCCCACGAATGTATAGCTGGTGTCCGTGGCGGGCACAAACCATTTCTGTTGCCACTGGGGAGCGGTGGTCTCACGCACGAGCACGTAGTAGCCGGCCAGCCGGTCGCGTCCGGCGCGCGGTGGTGACCACAGGAGCCGGGTATCGACCGAAAGGCGTCGTGCGTCGATATAGGCAGCTGCAGGGGGTGGAGGCGCCATGGCCAGGCTGGCCAGGGCGGCTGTCATGAGCCGGGTCACGCGCGCCACGTAGTCAAAATCGACGCGGTCGGGCACGTCGCCATAAGCCACCCCGTCTTCGAGGCGCACATCCTGATGCTGACGCGTGTAGGCTTCATTCGGCTCGGTAAGCCGCACGGCCGCAAAGCCGCGTTCGTTAAACGGGATATGATCTCCGCCTCGCAGAAAACGGTCGCGCCGGAAAATCAGCTTCACCCGCAACTCAGGCACATAACGTGCGCCTACCATGTGCAGATAGCGGGCCAGTTGTCGCGACGGACTGTCGTTTTCACCACCGATAGCCTGGCGGAGTCGGACCTGCTGCGGCGTCTCGGCTGAAGGGACGCCTTCGGAGAAGACGCGCACCGTCCGGTTATCGCGCACGCCGTTGTCCCCCTCCGTATTGCCGATGATGTCCAGCGTAAACATTCCTGCCACGTTCCAACCCAGCGAGTCGGCCAGCGCTGCCAGGTGTCGCGCGCCGATCAGCCCTTGCTCTTCAGCGGCCATGGCCACAAACAGGATCGTGGCAGGAAAGCGTGCATCGGCCAGTACGCGGGCCATCTCCATAACCGCAACCGTTCCACTGGCATCGTCCGAAGCGCCAGGTGCGTAGGAAAGCGAGTCCATCACGTCGCTTACCCGGCTGTCGTAATGGCCACTGACAATGAAAATGCGATCGTCTGCCGGATCGGTGCCAGGCAACCGGGCAATCACATTGACGATCTCCACGCGCCGATCCACGCGACGGCCATCCGGGCCATACCAGAATCGGTCAAAAAACACTTCCATGTGCCCTCCACCGGCCGCGGCGTAGCGTTCGAGTGTGCGCTTGATCCAGCGTCGGGCCGCGCCAATACCAAAGGTATCGTTGTCGGCCGGCGAAAGCGTGTGGCGCGTGCCAAAAGCAGCCAGCTGTCGAAGGTTTGCCTCGATGGAATCGGGCGAAACGCGGGCCAGCAACTGCTGAATGTACGGATCGGGTCGATGAGTTACCGGTTGTGTCTGACCCGCAACGCACAGGCCCAGGACAAGGAACAGCGTCCAGCTTTGCTTCATGATTATCGGTTCGATCTACTCCGGCGGTAACTTCCTGCCCAAACATACATCAAACATAACAAAATTGCGCGATACGACGCCGGAAAAGGGGCGTGCCCTGTAACCCTTCGCTGTTTCCGGCTCTGTCGCCCGAGGCGGACGGAGATTAGCTGTTATCGGGAACTTGTCGAACGTGCGAGAGCGTTTGCCCACAATCTTGTTGCCGCCAGGCTGGAAAGGGCGGACCCGCCGAAGGTGTTCGCGGTGCGGGCACGATGCTTCGGAGCAGCAAAGAGGGATTCGGTTCCGCGGGGTCGGAAGTGCGGCTACGAAGCCCATGCGGAAGTCGTCGGCGCCCGGAACGTAAGTCGTGCGATGAGCGGCCTGACCGGGGCGGCGGTCGGTCGCCGTTCGGGGGCTGCCTGACAGGACAGGCGTCGGGCGTATCGGGCTGCAGCACGGCCGGGGTAGGCCGATGCTCTGGCTCCGAGGGTGCTGCGCGAAGGCCGAAGCCTCAGGGCATGAGGCCGAGCAGGTGCCGATTCCGTATGGGCATCCTCGGGATCCATGCCGGAGAGGCGGTCAACGGTCGATCTCCTGGTTTTCGGTCGCAGCATTCTTCTGCCGATGCAACGCTGGACCTCCATTCTGCTCGGGGCGGTCCTGACAGCGGCCTTCATTGGGCCGGGCACGGTGACGACGGCGGCGGCAGCCGGTGCTGGCTATGGCCTGACGCTGCTATGGACGCTGGCGTTTTCGACGCTGGCCTGCTGGACGCTACAGGAAGCGGCTGCGCGTCTGACCATCTGCTCGGGACGACCGTTGGCCGAAGCGTTACGCCATCAGTTTGGTGGCTGGAAGGGAACGGCTGTCCGCCTGCTGGCGCTGGGCGCTATTGTACTGGGCAATGCGGCCTTTGAGGTAGGCAACGTGCTGGGGGCCGTGTCTGGGCTGGAGCTCACGTGGCCGCTGCCCCGCCGCCTGCTGGTACTCGGGGTAGGTCTGGCTACAGGAGTCCTGCTCTGGTTTGGTACGCTCCGGATGCTGCCCCGGGTGCTCGGGGCGTTCGTGGCCTTCATGGGGCTGGCCTTTCTGGTTACCGCCCTGCGCCTCCATCCACCCGATGCAGTATGGCTTCGGCATCTGGTCTGGCCTGCGCTACCGGAAGGAGCTGGCCTGCTGGTAGTTGGGCTGATTGGCACGACCGTGGTCCCCTACAATCTGTTTCTGGGATCAGGACTGGCTCGTGGAGAGCCCTTGAGTGCCACGCGTTTTGGACTGGCCATTGCTATCGTCGGGGGCGGCCTGATCTCGATGGCCATTTTAGTGGTCGGCACGGCGGTGCACGGACCGTTCACCTACGAAGCACTTGCCAGCACGCTCGGGCAGGCGCTGGGTACCTGGGCCCGCACGCTGTTTGCGCTGGGCCTCTTTGCAGCCGGCTTCACTTCGGCACTGACAGCGCCCATAGCAGCGGCCATTACGGCTCGTGGCCTGCTGGCCGAACACGACACCTCGGAGCGGGCTCCTATCTATCGAGTTACCTGGCTGTTGGTCTGGGGGAGCGGGATCCTGTTGAGCCTGCTGGATCTGCGCCCCATTCCCGCCATCATTGCAGCCCAGGCGCTCAATGGCGTGTTGCTTCCTGTAGTGGCCATTTTTCTGTGGATCGCCACCAATGATCCACGCCTGATGGGGCGCGAGGGACTTACACCACCCGGGTTGAACGTGCTCGCCGGACTTTCGGTGAGCGTCGCCCTGCTGCTGGGCCTGCGTAATTTACTGGCAGCCCTTCAAACAGCCGGCCTGGGGCTTGCGCTTTCCGAAGCGTTGCTGCTCAAGCTGGCAGGAGGTCTGACCCTGGTGCTTCTGCTGCTACTGAGTTGCTATCTGTACCGGTTGCGTCGTCTTGCGTCATGAGTATCCGGGTAGGCATCGATATCGGCGGTACGTTCACTGACTTTGTCGTGTTTGACAGCACCACAGGCCGCCTGAGCACGTTCAAGGTGTTTTCCACGCCCGACGATCCGGCGCGGGCTGTACTCGAAGGGTTACAGCAGGTACCGTCCGCCGCCCGGCAGATCATTCACGGCTCGACCGTCGCCACAAATGCCCTGCTGGAGCGTAAAGGCGCACGCACGGCTTTCGTGACTACCGCCGGATTTCGAGATCTGCTGCATATCGGACGCCAGCACCGAGCCGAACTGTACGACCTGGCGGCGCGCCGCCCTGAACCGCTTGTGCCACGCTCGCGGTGTTTCGAAGTGCCAGAGCGTATCGGTCCCGACGGCACCGTTCTGGTTCCGCTGGATGATGCGACCTTTCCGCCCCTGATCGAAGCGCTGCGTCAGGCCCGGGTTGAAGCGGTGGCCATCTGTCTGTTGTTTTCTTTTGCCAACCCGACCCATGAGCAGCGACTGGCTCGTGCCCTGCGAGACGCTGGTTTTGTAGTGGCTGCCTCCTGCGACATCCTGCCAGCCTTCCGGGAATATGAACGGGCCAGTACCACAACAGCCAGTGCTTATGTAGCGCCTGTACTGGATCGCTACCTGGCCCGCCTCGAAAACGCACTGGGCACCTCATTGCGAGTGATGCAGTCCAGTGGTGGCCTGATCCAGGCCCGGGAAGCCCGGATGCAGGCGGTGCGCTGCGTGCTCTCGGGACCGGCCGGAGGCCTGATTGGCGCCCGTTTTGTGGCCAGTCTGGCCGGCGTGCGCCACCTGATCACATTCGACATGGGGGGTACCTCGACGGACGTTGCCCTGGTCCCCGATGCGCTACCGCTCACTACCGAGGGCACAATCGGCGGCCTACCTATTGGCATTCCCCTGCTCGATATCCACACCGTAGGTGCCGGTGGCGGTTCCATCGCCCACGTCGATCCCGGTGGAGCGCTGCGCGTGGGCCCGGAAAGCGCTGGTGCAGATCCCGGACCGGTCTGCTACGGACGCGGTGGTACCAAGCCGACAGTTACCGATGCCCACCTTGTGCTGGGCCGTCTGCGGCCGGACACCTTTCTGGGCGGACAGCACCGGCTCAATATCGAAGCAGCTGAGGAAGCACTGGCCCGTCTGGCCCATTCGCTGCGGCTGAACGCCCCCTCCTCGCTGACGCCAGCTCAGGCCGCTGCGCAGGGGATCATTGCTGTGGTTGAAGCTCACATGGCCCGTGCCCTGCGCGTGATTTCGGTTGAGCGGGGCTACGACCCACGCGACTTTGTGCTCGTCTCGTTCGGGGGGGCCGGAGGCCTGCATGCAGCCACGCTGGCCCACGCGCTGGGCATCCGCCGCGTGCTCGTCCCGGCCCATGCCTCCGTACTCTCAGCCCTGGGGATGCTGGCCGCCAATGTCGTACGCGACTACGTGCAAACTGTCATGCTTCCGGGGACGACCCCCGCGGCCGAACTGCGCCAGCGCTTTCGTCCACTGGTCCGGCAGGGACGTCAGGATTTACGCGCCGAAGGCTTTGCGCCGGCCCAGATGCAGATCGAACGCCTGCTCGACGTCCGCTATCCCGGCCAGAGCTACGAACTGACCGTTCCGTTCGGACGCAGCTGGATCAGGGCATTTCACCGCCTGCATCGCCAACGTTACGGCTATGCCGCACCGGACCTTACGCCCGAGATTGTCAACCTGCGCGTACGAGTCACTGGCCCCATCACGCCACCTGAGCTGCCCACGATCACGCTCGGCCATCCTGCTCCTCCCTCCGATGCGCTGCTGGATACCTGTCCGGTTGTGCTTGAAACGACCCGAACCGCTGTCCCTTTCTTCGATGCCACCCGCCTGCAGGCCGGCAACCGGCTGACCGGACCGGCTGTGCTCGTACGCCCCGATACCACTGTTTACCTACCGCCAGCCACCACCGCCCACATTGACCGCTTTGGTAATGTCTGGATCGAACGCTGAGATGGACCCGGTTCGTCTGGAAATCTTCCGGCACCTGCTGACCGCTGTGGCCGAAGAGATGGGCGCCGTGTTGCGCCGCACCAGTTTCTCACCCAACATCAAGGAGCGTCGCGACTATTCGTGCGCCCTGTTTACGGCCGATGGAGAGCTGGTGGCTCAGGCCGCCCACATTCCGGTTCATCTGGGAGCCCTGCCATTGTCGGTGCAGGCCTGCCGGGAAGCCTTTCCTGAATTGAAACCGGGCGACGCCGTGCTGCTCAACGATCCCTTCCAGGGCGGCACCCATCTGCCCGACCTGACGCTCGTCTCTCCGGTCTTTGTCGAGGGCCAACTGCTGGGCTTTGTGGCCAGTCGCGCCCATCATGCGGACATCGGGGGTACAGCTCCGGGCTCGATGCCGCTGGCGCGTGAAATCTTTCAGGAAGGACTGATCATTCCACCGGTCAAACTCATGGAACGCGGCCGCCCCAACCCGGCGGTATGGGCGCTGCTGTTGGCTAATGTGCGCACCCCTGACGAACGCCGGGGAGATCTGAAGGCCCAGCTGGCGGCCAACACGCGTGGCGTCCATCGCCTGCAGGAACTGGCCTCCACCTACGGACTCGATACGCTGCGCGCGGCCTTTTCGGCGCTGCTGGATTATGCCGAGCGCCTGATGCGTACTTTTCTGGCAACCCTGCCGGACGGCACCTGGCACTTTGAGGATGCGCTGGACGACGACGGGCTCGACGACACACCGCTATGGATTCGTGTGGCCTTGACCATTACAGGCGACACCGCCACCCTCGACTTCTCCGACACCGATCCCCAGTGTAGGGGAAGCCTGAATGCCGTTCGTGCGATAACCGTTGCCGCCGTGTATTATGTATTTCGAGCGTTGCTGGGCTACGAAGCCCCGGCCAACGCAGGATGTCTGCGTCCGCTTCAGATCGTCACACGTCCTGGCACCCTCGTCGATGCCTGTCCGCCAGCGGCCGTCGCCGGGGGCAATGTGGAGACCTCACAACGCATTGTCGATGTGCTGCTGGGTGCACTGGCCCAGATCTGCCCCGACCGTATCCCGGCGGCTTCGCAGGGTACCATGAACAACCTGACCATTGGCGGGCACGATCCGCGTACCGGCCGCTATTACACCTACTACGAAACGCTGGCAGGCGGCGCCGGAGCGATGCCCGATGCCGACGGCACCTCGGCCGTGCATACGCACATGACGAACACGCTGAATACGCCCGTCGAAGCACTGGAGTATGCCTATCCACTGCGCGTAACACGCTATGCGATCCGAGACGGATCGGGCGGTGCCGGCTACCACCGGGGGGGCGACGGACTCATCCGAGAGCTTGAGCTACTGGCGCCGGCTCAGGTTACCTGGTTGACTGAACGACGGCGACGTGCTCCCTACGGACTGGCTGGTGGCACCCCGGGAAAGCCTGGCCGCAATCTCTGGATCCATCAAGGCAAGCCTCGCCTGATGCCTGGCAAAACCAGCTTCCAGGCCAACGCCGGCGATCGCATCTGTATCGAAACGCCTGGCGGAGGAGGATGGGGACAGCCAGACTGACCCTGCTCCAGAGCCTACCAACTAAACGCGTCCTGAATACACGCCCCATTCCTTGCGCCTGCTAAGCCTAAGGCCGCAACACCCTGACTTGAACTTTGCGCACCCCCAGCTCAGTAATCAGACGACCATCGCGGAACGGCACCCAGAATAAGCCAGACAGTCCACCCGTACGCATCTCGCCAGCTTGAAGCGTATCGGCTACCCAAGCCGTCTCTTCACTCCCATCATCCGCCCGAAACACTACCTGAAACTGCAGGGCAACCGGAAAGGCATTCTGGTTATGAAGGCGTAAAACGATACTCCTGTACGGCCCTTCCTCTTCTGAATAGAACAGATAGGTGATTTCTACCCCCCGGTAAGTCAGCAGGGGTCTCCAGAGTGCGGTCCACCAGGGTTTCTCCTGGGCAACCGCCCACGGCCCCATCCACAGCGCGAACCCCGCCTGTATCAGGATGAACTGCAGTATCTGCCGCCCGCTCTTTACCCCACGGTCATCATTCGCTATCAGAAGCCCCTGCCTGTTGCGCAATCAGCTGGCCAAGGCACTCGACGGTGCGGGCAGGGCCTGGCACGAAATGGCCGTTGATCAATACGGTGGGCACGCCGCGTACCCCGATCATCCCTGCCTGCCGTCGCTGACGCATCATGTACTCGTTAAAGATACCCTCGTTAAGCTGTTCAGCCAGCTGATCTGGATCCATACCGATTTCCTGAGCAATCTCCAAAATCTCTTCTACACGTAGCCCTCCCGAGCGCTGGCGAGCAAACTGGGCCTCCAGCATCGCTTCAAACTTTCCCACCCGGGCGGCCGCATACAGTGCGGCAACCTGCGGAATCGAAAACTCCCACAGCGGAATTGGCTTAAACACGAAGTAAGCCTGCAATCCATACTGCTCCACCACCTGCTTCATAATCGGATGCAGGTGCTTGCAGTGAGGACAGTTAGGATCCAGGTATTCAATGACCACGACCTTCGCCTCCGGGTTGCCCGCGGTGGGATCATTCATCATTATCAGCTCCCGGTAGTAGCGTACCGGAGGCCGCTCCGTATCGAAGGCGCAGGTTTGCGCGGCGGGTTGTGCTTCGGGCGTTTGCTTTGCCACTGTTGCCGGCGCCTTCGGTGCAAAGGCATCATTCAGATATACATCAGCCCCCATAAGCAGCAGCGTTGCCAGGGCCAGTCCGCTCAGGACCATCCGTTCGCTACGCAGACGTTCCGGTCGTTCCATGGTAACCGATCGGAAAGTGAACCATTCATAAGCCTGTAGGCCAGCCATCGTCAGCACCAGCCCGGCCGAAACCAGACATAGCGCACAGAACGTGGCCAGCTCGAATGCCTGATAATAGAGCAAATAGAGCGTATAAAGCAACCCGACGCCGAGCAGCCCGCTGCGGAGCAACTTGTAGCGCGGGCGATACAACGCTGGACGTGTCAGCGCCAGCGCGCTCAACAATGCCACAGCCGCATAGAATAGCGCCCCCCAGATTGTGTTCGAGACGCCCAGCAACGTACCGGCGGCACTTTGAACCACCGAAGCGCAATCAAACGCCTTTTCCAGGAGAGCCAGACTGGCCACTCCAAAGCACCCCTCTTCAAACTGACGCTGCTGCTGCACCCAGAGATGCGTGGTATTGAGCAGGCCAATAAGCGCCAACCCAAAAATCCAGCGGTTCAAGCCTGCCCGTCGACTACGCAAGCGTCCGCGCAGGTCCGATAGGTTCTGACGAGCCATTGGCTGCAAGCAAAATTTGCGATTTCAGGATTAATGAAGAAAAATACGTCGGGGTTTCAATCGAACGCCCGGTATCGATAACTTTTGCAATGTATCTTTGAGTGCTGGGTGCTGGCACGAACGATCCGCCGGTTATGGCCCGTCGTAATCCCGTTGATCCTGCCCAGGTTTTTCGCCTGTTCTACCCGCGCACGTTGCTGGCCTGGACGCAAAACTTTGACTGGCGTATTACGGGGCGGTGGATGTTCTACTCAGCCATCATCGGCGTGCTGGGCGCGCTGGCCGCGCTTGTCTTTGGCGAGCTGGTCACCCTGCTGACGCGGCTGATGCTGATCGAAGGAGCCGGCTATCCGATGCCTTTTCCAAAAGGTGAAGGGGGCACTGGCAGCTTCGACTTCGAACAGGTATGGCAACCTACCCGACGCTGGCTGCTGCTGATAGCTCCCGCGCTGGGAGGCCTGCTTGCGGGCTGGATCGTGTTTACCTATGCACCTGAGGCCGAAGGCCATGGCACCGATAGCGTAATTCGCGCCTTCCATCGCGAGCGAGGCTTCATGCGCTTTCGGGTGGCCCTGGTCAAAACCATCGCTTCGGCGCTGACTATTGGCTCGGGTGGTAGCGCTGGCCGCGAAGGACCGATCACCCAGATCGGGGCCACCCTGGGATCCTGGATGGCTCAGCGACTGCGGATGAGCGAGCGCGAACGGCGGCTGTTTCTGGTGGCCGGCATGGCCGCCGGCCTGAGTAGCATCTTCCGTTCACCTCTTGGCGGCGCCTTCTTTGCCGTCGAAGTGCTCTACCGCGAAGATATCGAAAGTGAAGCGCTCATGCCCGCCATTGTCGCCAGCATCACCGGCTACTCACTCTACACGAGCATTGAGCGTTCGGGAACGGTCTTCGTAACCCCGCGCTTCGAGTTTGTCAGTCCACTGGAGCTCCTGCCGCTTATCGGCTTTGCGTTATGCTGCGCCATTGTGGGGATCTTTTACGTGCGTGTCTTTTACGGCGCCAAGCGCCGTCTTTTTGATCCAATGCCTTTGCCACCGGCGTTGAAGCCCGCGGTGGGTGGTCTGCTGGTCGGCGGTATTGCCTTTTTCTTTCCGGCCATTATGGGCTCAAGCTATGGCTGGCTTCAGCAGGCCATCGATGGCAATCTCCCGCTGTGGTTTATGGCCCTGCTGGCCCTGCTGAAGATCATCGCCACCTCGCTGACGATTGGATCCGGTGGATCGGGCGGTACGTTTGCCCCGTCGCTGGTAATTGGCGGGATGCTGGGCGGTCTGTACGGTGAAGGCTTGCACCGACTGCTTCCCGAGCTGGTAACGCAACCCGAGGCCTACGTGCTAATTGGCATGGGCACGTTTGTAGGGGGTGCGGCCAATGTCCCCATTGCCACCACGATCATGATCTCGGAGATGACCGGAAGCTATTCGCTGCTGGTTCCCCTGATCTTCGCTGGCGTCGTCACGCATCTGGTCGCCCGTCGCTGGAGCCTTTTTGAAGAGCAGGTGCGTACGCATAACGACTCGCCTGCCCACCGCGCCGAGCTGCTGCCCGACCTGCTCCGGCAGATCCCGGTAGCCACAGTTGTTGAGCGCGTGCCCTATTTTCATACGGTCGAGCCCGGCCATACACTGCGCGAGATGTTGGATGTGTTCACGCGTACGCGGGAAGTTGTGCTGCCTGTTGTGGCCCCGGGCGGAGAGCGCCCACCCCACTATCAGGGCCTGGTACTGCTCGAGGACCTACAGTCCCTTCTGCGGGAGGCCGACGCACTCAGTCCGCTGATCGTCGCTCAGGATGTGCAGGTGCCTTTCGAAGCGGTGCGCCTGTCTGACACGCTTGAAGACGCCTTGAACCGCTTCCTGAAGACCCGCTATCCAGAGCTTCCGGTACTGAACGAACGTGGCGAAATTGTGGGTTTTTTGCGTCCGCATCAGCTCATCAGTGAATACCATCGGGCTCTACTGCGTCACCTGCAGCAAAGCCCGGAAGTCGAAGCCCGTTCATGAGCGAGTTGTTTTCCTTCCAGGAACAGGATCTGCTTTACCGGCTCGCCCTTGCGGCCGCCGGCCTGGTTATCATTTTTGTTCTGGTACGGGTGAGCATTCGACTGCTCACCCGGCGCATCGACGATCCGGAACGCGTCTATCGCATCAGCCGCCAGACCCGACGCCTCGGGGCCGTTGTCATGCTGGGGCTGCTACTGGTCATCTTTTCCCCTCGACCCGCCGAGCTGGTGGCAATCCTGACAGTCGTCGGAGCAGGACTGGCTATTGCGCTGCGTGAAGCGCTGCTGAGTATGGCCGGCTGGCTGCGCATCGTGCTGGTGCATCCCTACCAGCAGGGCGACCGCATCGAAATCAACGGCGTACGGGGCGACGTGCTCGACATCCGCGTCATGCGCACAACGCTCATGGAAATCGGCGGCTGGGTTGAGGCCGACCAGAGCACCGGACGGCTCGTGCATATTCCCAATGCCTGGGTATTCCTCTATCCCGTTTACAACTACACGCAGGGTTTTCGCTTTATCTGGAACGAACTATCGGTGACCGTCACCTTCCGGAGCGACTGGCAGGCCGCTCGAGAAATCATGGAATCGCTGGCCCGCGAATCGACGGCCATCATCGAGCACCAGGTAGCCGAGGAAATTCGCCAGATGTCCCGAGAATTTCTCGTACATTACAGCATTTTGACGCCGTTTGTCTACGTCCGCATCGTGGAGAACGGCATCCGGCTGACGCTCCGCTACCTGTGCGAGGTGCGCAAGCGTCGAGGGACCGAGCATGCGCTGACGGTCAGCATCCTGGAGGCCTTCCGCCGCCATGGCGGCATTGAGCTGGCCTATCCCGCCATGCAGGTAGCCCTGCCCGATACGCCCCAATTTGGCCCGTTGCCTTCACGCGATCAGAACGACCATGACTGCCCGGGAACTCGCCCGCCTGATCGACCACACAGCGCTTAAGCCCGACACAACCGAAGCACGCATTCGCACGCTTTGCCGCGAAGCCCTGCACTACGGCTTTGCGGCCGTCTGCGTCAATCCCTGCTACGTACCGCTGGCTGCCTCGCTACTGCAGGGCAGCAACGTGGCTGTCTGTACCGTAATCGGCTTCCCGCTGGGAGCCAGCCGTACGGCCATCAAAGCGGCCGAAGCCGAACAGGCCATCCGGGATGGCGCTGCCGAGCTCGATATGGTCCTGAACATCGGCTTTTTGAAAAGCAAGCGGCATCGGGACGTGCGGGATGACATCCGCACCGTAGTGGACGTTGCCCACCAGGCCGCACCTCCCCCCGGCCGGGACCGAATGCTGGTGAAGGTGATCCTGGAAACGGCCCTGCTGACCGATGCGGAAAAAGAGATCGCCTGCCGACTGGCTCTGGAGGCCGGTGCCGATTTCGTAAAGACTTCCACAGGCTTTGCAGGCGGTGGTGCTACCGTCGAAGATGTAGCCCTGATGCGCCGGATTGTGGGCGACCGTATGGGCGTGAAAGCCGCGGGAGGCATCCGCACCCGCGCACAGGCCGAAGCACTGATAGCCGCTGGGGCCAATCGGCTGGGCACCAGCGCCGGTGTCGCCCTGGTCCAGGGTGAGGCTTCCACTTCGGACAGCTACTGAGGCCATGAGCGATGCCGCAGCCGACCGGTACGCAATCGCCCGGACCCTGCTCCGTCGCTACTGGCAACACGAAAACTTTCGTCCAGGCCAGTGGGAAATCATCGAAGCGGTCCTGCAGGGCCAGGATGTGCTGGCCGTGCTCCCGACTGGCAGTGGCAAGTCGATCTGCTATCAGCTTCCGGCCCTGATGCAGGAGGGGCTGACGCTGGTCGTCTCCCCGCTGATCGCGCTCATCGAAGACCAGGTAGCCCGCCTGCGAGCACGGGGCATTGCGGCCGCCTTTCTGCACAGCCACCTGACTCCGCACATGGCTGAGCAATGCTGGATCGACGCCGAGCATGGCGCCTATCGGCTGCTCTATGTAACACCCGAACAGCTCACCTCGGCCCGCTTTGAAGCGCGTGCTGCTCGATTGCGGGTAACCTTGCTGACTGTCGACGAAGCACACTGCGTCAGCGAATGGGGCCCGCAATTTCGCCCAGCCTATCTGCAACTGCCAGAAGCTCGCCAGCGTCTGGGCCATCCTCCCCTGCTGGCCCTGACAGCCACGGCCGCGCCCCGCGTGCGGCAGGACATTGTCGCAAAACTGGCTTTGCGCACCCCCCGCATTGTCGTGCACGGATTCGACCGCCCTAACCTGGTCTGGTCCGTGTTCGAAACCACGGATAAGGTAGCACGCGTCCGTGCCGTACTCCGGGGCGTACCCGGTCCGGGCATCCTGTACTGTGCCACGCGACGAAGTGCCGAACGCTGGACCGAAACGCTACGACAACTGGGCACTGAAGCAGTCTGCTACCATGGTGGGCTTCCAGCAGCGGACCGAACGGCGGCCCAGCGCACCTGGTGTGAAGGCCGCGCCCGGATGATCGTGGCCACCAGTGCCTTCGGCATGGGCATCGACCGCCCGGACGTCCGCTTCGTCATCCATGTCGAGCTTCCTCCTTCGCTCGAAGCCTACTACCAGGAAGCCGGTCGGGCCGGGCGTGACGGCCAGAAAGCCTATGCCGTGTTGCTCTTTCAGGAGCAGGACATCACGCTTCAGCAACAACTACTTACCCAGAACTACCCCGAACGCGACATCGTGGCCCGCATCTACGAAGTGGCCTGTAGTTTAGCCCAGGTCCCCGTCGGCGTTCGTCCTTCGCACCCCATCCTGTTCGATGCCGAACGCATTGCCCGCATTGCAGGCGTCCCGATCGGAGCTGTGCGACATACGCTTGAGCTACTCACACGCCAGGAAATCTGGGAGCCGATCTGGCTGCCCCCCCACGCTGCATTGATCCGAATGAAAGGCACACCCGCTACGTTTCGCCGCTTTGCAGCCGAAACGAACAATCCCCGCCTGGCCCGTTTTGTCGAAGCGCTCCTGCGCGCGCTGCCAGCCGAGGCATTTACCACCTGGTGGCCGGTCAGCCTGCGTCGCCTGAGGCGCCACACTGGCCTGCCACCTACCCGACTGCTGCGCGGCCTGGATTTCCTGCGAGAGCGTGCCCTGCTCGACTGGCTGACGACCGACCGGGCTCGCCTGCTCCGACTCAAAATCGCCCGTCCACAGCGTCCCGCCATCGACGATCGCCTGCTTCGGCAGGCACGTGCCCAGGCCCAGGCCCGTCTGGAAGCACTTGTACGCTATGCGCGTGCGCAGACCTGCCGCCGTCACTTTCTACTAACTTACTTTGGCGAATCGACCGCTGAGCGTTGCAACCGATGCGACGTGTGCCTGAGACACCACGGTCCATCCAGCATGCCTGAGTAGACTCAATGAGGCACGGCTTCATAGCCGTAGCGCTCACTCATCAGTCGCTCGTGGACCTGCCGATAAAGCTGACGAAAAGCCTCCGGATCACGGACATAGACTTCCAGCCGACGCGCCACTGTGGCCGAATCCAGGCCATAGTGCATCAATACCGAATCTCGCATCGTCGACGTTACGTCGCCCACCAGCGTCTGCCGGGCCGAGAGCAAGTGCAGCTCAACCAGCACGTCAACGAGTGTACTGTCAACAGTCGCCTGACCTGACTGCTCTCCATTGCACCCGACCAGCAGTAACCCAATGGCCAGGCACATGGTGGTTATCCCTCGCTTGCTGCCACTTATGGCCATACGCGTCTTGTCATACCCCCGGTCATTTAATCAGAGATACCTGTGAACAAAATACACGTTCAATTCTCCAGATGCTTCACCCGATGCAGTCCGGCGTTCCCTCTCCGCCTGGCGACAACAGCCACCGTGCGCTTTATCAATGAAGACCTGGCACGCCCTGCCCGGAGGAAAACCGCTGGACACATCATGGCGACGGCAGACTCTCCTTTCGACTCATCGGCGGCCTACCCACACCAGCGGCGAGCGCTCCAGAAATTCCTCCAGCGGCACGCCCCCGGTCCCGACTACCAGCACCCGATCTGGGCAGAACCGCTGTCGAAACGCTTCTAGCCCCGAACGTCGCTCGCTGTGTCGTCCGCTCTTAACCTCAATGGCCGTTAGCGTCCGACCCGCCTGCACTACAAAGTCTACTTCATACTGGCGTTCTCTCCAGTAGTAGACCTGATAGCCTCCTTCCCAGGCGCCGTTCACCAGATGGGCACCCACCGCCGTCTCTACCAGACGGCCCTGCCAGGATGGCTCCGCTTGTACCTCCTCCGGTGTCAACCCGATCACTGCCGTCAGCAATGCCGTATTGGGCACCAGCCACTTCGGACTGGACGAACGCCGTCGATGCACTTGACCGGCATACTTGAAGAGGCCCACCAGTAGCCCGGCCGCTTCCAAAAGCTCCAGGTAATGAGCCAGCGTCGTTGTGTTGCCAACCTCCTGAAGCTGCCCCAGCATTTTTGTATAGGACAATACCTGCCCTGAATAGTGACACCCCAGTTCAAAAAGACGGCGCAATAGCGCAGGCTTTTCGATCCGACGCAAAAGCAATACATCCCGTGAAAGGGTGGTCTCGATCAAACTGTCACGCACATAGCGCATAAAACGCAACGGCTCGCCACGCAGCACGGCCGCTCCGGGATAACCGCCATAGTAGAGATAATCCTCCAGCGTATACCCGAAAGCATCCCGCATCTCCGCATACGACCAGTGGGGCAGATAAAGCACTTCAAAGCGTCCGGCCAGGCTCTCCGACAATCCCTGTTGCATCAGCAGCGGTGCCGATCCCAGCAATACGACCTTTACCGGACGCCCCGCCCGCGTATCTTCGTCCCAGAGCCGCTTGACCGACTCGGCCCAGCCTATCGCTTTCTGCACTTCGTCAAGCACAAGCACCACCTCCTCAGCAGCGGCCAAATGGGCCCGGGCTCGTTCCCATTGCGTAGCCACCCACGCAGGCCCCTTAAGCGTCGGTTCATCCGCACTGGCATACACCACCGACCCCGGCCACACCGCCAGCACCTGACGTACCAGCGTGGTCTTTCCCACCTGTCGTGGCCCGGCTACTACCTGCAAAAAACGACGGGGCTCCTGCAGTCTCCGAAGTAATAGCGCATAGTACGGACGCTGGTAAGCCGGAAGCGTGTGAACTTCATTCATTGAAGCACACAATCTACTCAACATATTGAGTAAATTTACTCACTGTATTGAGTAATTTGCAAGATCATCCCTGCACGGTCTGCCGGTCTGATAGGGAAACGAGAAGCACCAGAATGCACTGAAGCGATGATGCCCGAAAAACAGCGGCGGTCCGCCGAAGCGGACCGTCACCAAAGAAGTGTCCGATGAAACGACGGTCAGGGGATCACCTTGTTGAGCGGGTATTCGATAATGCCTTCGGCGCCGGCCCGTCTGAGTTCAGGGATCAGCCGGCGCACCTCTTTCTCTTCAATAATGGTTTCGATGGCTACCCATTCTTCTCCGTCGGCCGCCAGCGGCGAGATCGTCGGGCGTCGCATGGCTGGCAACATGCGGATGATCTTATCCACGTCGGCCTTTCGGGCGTTCATCTTCAGGCCCACGCGATTTTCGGCCCGGATGGCCCCCTCCATCAGCATCGCAATGTTTTCAATCTTGCGGCGCTTCCAGGGGTCCTGCCAGGCCTGCTTGTTGGCAATAAGCTGCGTGTTCGACTCCATGAGCACTTCCAGAATGCGCAGCCGGTTAGCTCGTAGCGATGCACCGGTCTCGGTAACCTCCACAATGGCATCGACCAGCTCCGGGCATTTGGCTTCGGTAGCGCCCCAGGAAAACTCCACTTCGGCTTCCACGCCCCGCTCGGCCAGCCAGCGTCGCGTCAGGTTGACAACCTCGGTGGCAATGCGCTTGCCCTGCAGGTCCTGCACCGAACGAATGTCGGAGTCTTCGGCCACAGCCAGCACCCAGCGCACCGGCCGCATACTCTGCTTCGAGTAGATCAGATCAGCCACCGTGATCACGTCAGCGCCGGTCTCCATCACCCAGTCTTTGCCAGTGATCCCCGCATCGAAGACGCCATCTTCGACGTAGCGGGCCATTTCCTGAGCGCGCACAAGCATGGCGCGCAGCTCTTCGTCATCGGTCGAAGGAAAGTAGGAGCGCTCTCGGATGCTGAACTTGAATCCGGCTTTTTCGAGCAATTCCAGGGTGGCCTGCTGCAGGCTCCCTTTGGGCAGGCCCAGCCGCAACACGCGGCGTGGTTGTTCGTCAGCTCGTTCCGTTCGGGTCAGCGTAGCTGTCTCGGTGGACATAGGGCAACGTAGGGTTTATCGTTGATTACAGGGCTGCCGGCGTTTCGGACGCCATGTCTTCACGTGTTCGGAAGGTATAGGCAATGACTTCCATTTGACGCAGAAACTCCCGCTTTTCAAAACCAGGAGCGAACACCATCCCATCAATCATGTAGATGCGGCCGCTTTGCTGGTCGTAAAACGTGTAGTTGACGAAGGGTCCTCCCATGCCGGCCGGAAACAGTCGGCCATCGGGTAGCTCGGTCACCATATGCCAGAGCCCCCGCGTCTCGTAGCCATAGCGTCCCAGAAAGTCGATCTGGCGCGTTTCGAGCGGCTGGCGATAGTCAATCAGTACAAAACCGCCGGCGTTGCCCTGCAGGTAACGTTGCGTCAGCGAGTCGCGCGTGGCATAGATCCACGCCGGCGTTAGCTTCGCCGGGTCAGCATTTTCCTCATAGTACACGAACAGGCTGCGCCAGGTGTCGGGCAACACACGCCGTAGCCAGACAAAACGTGTCGTATCGAATACCAGCACGTAGTCGTGCTGCACATTCACCGCAAAGCCGTGATGGGCCATCAGCGTGTCTTCGAGGTCGAACTGGCGGCCTTTTTCGAACATCTCGGTGGCCAGTCGCGTGCGAGCGATCTCGTTAAAAGCTTGCTGCAGCTTCGAGGCCTCCCGGCGAATCGCTTCGACGAGTTGCGAATCGGTCTCCGCTACGATGAAATAGACGAGTTGGCGCCGTCGCCACAGATTTCTGCGGGGCACGACCGCAGCCGATCCTTCACGCACAGCCTGTAATGCTTCGGCCGAAAATGCCTGTTGCACCAGGCGCGATACGCGGCTCGAATCGCGCAGTGCTGCTACAAACACAACGTTTTTGAATTTTTTGATGCGATCCAGATCATTCTGCGTACGCGGTTCAATAGCGCGCAGGGTAAACAACGGCTCTGGATTGGGCAGGGTCTGCACATAGTAGCCCAGCGCCATACGTAGCGCGTCTCCGGCAGGTCCAGCCCACAGAGTCGAGTCGGCCACCACGATGATTTCTCCGTTTTCGCCGATCGCAAGCGGCCGGTAGTCCACGTTGCCACAGCCGAAAATGATCGGCAGGCCAGCAATCCAGAGCCAGGCAAAAAAGCACCGGGGCATGAGTTTTTTTGGGTCGAGTGCTACGAACAATTCGGACGTAGAACGTTGGCACATTTGCTCAAGTGCCCGGCACTGGGACCGAAGCCCCGTACTTCAACGCATGTACAAACCGCCGCACAGCCGCCAACCGCTTGTCCGGTGCACACGTCGGATCATCCCAGAGTTGTTCAACCAGTCGGATCAGGGCCGACCCTACGATGAAACCGTCGGTGTGCCGGCTCAACCGCCGAGCGTCTTCGTGCGATTTGATTCCAAAGCCCACCAGGAGTGGATTGTGCCGGACCTGACGACGTGCCCGCTGCAGGTAAGCTTCAACCGCCGCATGATCAGGCAGTTGGCTTCCGGTCAGCCCTGTCACCGAAACGGCATAAACGAAACCGGTAGCACGCTCGTCGATAGCGCGGATACGCGCGTCCGGCGTGTTCGGAGCGATCAGGTAAACCATAGCCAGACCGGCCGCCCGGGCAGCTTCGGCCAGCGGCGCGCTCTCTTCCAACGGCAGGTCAGCCAGGATCAATCCGTCCACACCAGACGCAGCGGCATCGCGGCAGAAGGCTCGATAGCCGTAGCGATAAATCGGATTGACGTAGCCCATAAGCAGTAGCGGCGTCTGGCTCCGCGCCCGGAACCATTCGGCCGTACGGAACGCATCGGTCAGCCGCACGCCATGACGGAGCGCCCGCTCGCTGGCCCGCTGGATCGGCACCCCTTCGGCCAGCGGATCGCTGAAAGGCATGCCCAGTTCGATGAAATCCGCGCCGGCGGCGTCGATGACCTCCAATAGCGGACGTGTGCTTGTCGGATCCGGGAAACCATTTGTTAGAAACAGTCCCATGGCCTTTTCGCCACGAGCCCGAAGCGTCTCGAACAGCAATTGCAGGCGATCGATCATACGATACATGAACTTTGCGGGGCCATTCCGGCCTCCCATTTTTTCTCTTCCGATCAACGGGTGAACCCGATTACAGATACTGTGCGATCGTACCCATGTCTTTGTCGCCGCGGCCGGACAGATTGACTACCACGACAGCATCTGGTCCCAGCTCACGTGCCAGACGCGGCAGGAAGGCGATGGCATGGGCCGTCTCCAGCGCCGGGATGATGCCTTCGGTGCGGGCCAGCAGGCGCACGCCTTCCAGCGCCTCTTCGTCGGTGGCCGTCACGTAGGTAACACGGCCCAGATCTTTCAAATAGGCATGTTCAGGTCCCACGCCGGGATAATCCAGTCCGGCCGAGATGGAGTGAGCCAGTTGCACCTGCCCGTCGTCGTCCTGCAGCAGGTAGCTCATCGTTCCGTGCAGGATGCCGGGTCGTCCGCAGGTCAACGTGGCCGCATGCCGCCGGTTGAGTCCTTCGCCAGCTGCTTCGACGCCGTACATGCGCACGTGCTGGTCGTTGAGAAACGGGAAAAAGAGCCCCAGGGCATTCGAGCCACCGCCCACGCAGGCCACCAATGCGTCGGGCGTTTCCCGGCCAAGGTGCGCGGCCAGCTGCTGCCGCACCTCATCGCCGATCACGCGCTGAAAATCACGTACGAGCATCGGGTACGGATGGGGCCCCACCACCGAACCGATCAGATAGAACGTATTATGGACGTTTGTCACCCAGTCGCGAATAGCCTCGTTCGTCGCGTCTTTGAGCGTGCGGCTACCGCTTTCGACGGGCCGCACCTCGGCCCCCAGCAGCTGCATTCGCAGTACGTTCAGGTGCTGACGCTCCACATCCTCGGCTCCCATGTACACGACGCACTGCATACCGAAACGGGCGCAGACCGTCGCCGTCGCCACGCCATGTTGCCCGGCGCCTGTCTCGGCAATAATGCGCGTTTTCCCCATGCGCCGAGCCAGCAAGATCTGGCCGACCGTGTTGTTGATCTTGTGCGCGCCTGTATGGCAGAGATCTTCGCGCTTCAGATAGACCTGCATGCCGCCCAGCGCCTCGCTGAGTCGCGGCGCAAAGGTCAGCGGCGTCGGCCGCCCCACGTATTCCTGAAGCAACGCGTGGTACTCCGTCCAGAAGTTTGCATCCTGTCGCGCTTCGGCATAAGCGGCCTTCAACGCCTCCAGGGCCGGCACCAGCGTCTCCGGCACAAAGGCCCCTCCGTATGGTCCGAAGTGGCCGGCAGCATCCGGCGCGTCGTAAGTCAACAGATCGGTCTCAGCGGTCGGCATGGTGCTTCCAAGATTCAGCGCCTGTACAGAACCAGCCTTCATCCACAACAATGACACCGGCCACGGTGTCGACGGCATTATGCCTTCGAGGACACCTCCCCCTCCTGTTGAGGGCATGCCGCTTCCCGCAGGAAGTCCGGCCCCTGAGTAAGGAGCTCTGGGATTTTTCCTGCCCGCACACTCATGGTCTCCTTGGTCCTACTCCATCGCTTCCGCTTCGAGCTGTCTGCGGAGCGCATGAAACACGTCAAAGAAGCGGGCCAGTTTGTCGAAATCCTTTTTGCCCGGTGCGGCTTCGACACTGCTTGAGAGATCCACGCCCAGCGGCCGCATGGTGCGGACAGCCTCCTCCAGGTTATGCGCACCGATCCCCCCCGCCAGCAAAATCGGATAGTCGGCCGAAAGCTCGCGGGCCAGCCGCCAGTTGAATGACTCACCCGTCCCACCCCACAGGTTCGTTTTGTGCGTGTCGAGCAGGAAGTAGGTGACCCACGGGCAGTAGGGTTCCATGAGCGCGCGCAGTTGCTCGGCCGAAGCATCGTGCAGCACAGGAATAGCTTTAATGATCGGAGCGTCGATCTCGGCGCACCACTCGGGCGGCTCCGTGCCATGCAGTTGCACCATGGTAAAGCCCACCGTTTCGATGGCCCGGTTCACTTCGTCGGGGGAGGCATTCACGAACACCCCCACCTTCTCGGGGCCGTGGATCCATTCGATGATTTCCCGGGCCACTTCGGAGGCCACGTAGCGTGGACTTTCCGGGTACTGAATGAACCCCAGAAAGTCCGCGCCGGCCGCTGCACAGTAGCGCGCATCTTCCAGATTGGTAATGCCGCAGATTTTAACCTTCAGCATAGCCCTTACCCTCTTAAACTGCCAGGCGTAGCGCGTCGGACGCCGTAAGCCGTTGGTGCACTTCCTGGCGTAGTCGCTCAAGCGCCTCACCTGGATGGGACGCCCGCATCAACGCTTCCCCAATCAGCACGGCATCCACACCGTGGCGACGTAGATAGGCGAGCTCATTGGCGGTACGCAGGCCGCTTTCGGCTACCCGAACAATCCGGTCGGGCACCTGTCGTAGCACCTGCACTGCCCGCCTGAGATCCACCTCGAACGTGTGCAGGTCGCGGTTGTTAACACCCAGGATCTCAATCTTATCCAGATCGAGTCGGTCCAGCTCCGCCTCTGTGTGCACCTCTACCAGGCACGACAGACCCAGCTCGGTAGCCTGGGCATACAGTTCGTGCAACTGGACCGGATCGAGGAGTGTCGCAATCAGCAGCACCGCATCGGCTCCGTAGGCCCGCGCTTCAATGAGCTGATAGGGATCCAGAATGAAGTCTTTCCGGAGCAGTGGCAGATCGACAGTGCGCCGTGCCATCTCCAGGTGCTCCAGGCTCCCCTGAAAGTAATCAGGCTCAGTAAGCACCGAGATGGCCTGCGCGCCATGCCATTTATACTGGCGCGCCAGCTCCGGCACGTTGAATTCCCGTCGGATAATGCCCTTGGAAGGGGACGCTTTTTTGATTTCGGCGATGATGGCCAGTTCGTTGGTACGCAGGGCTGGTGCCAGCGGCAGAGTTGGACTCTGATAATGGGTACGCTCTTCCAGCAACGAGACAGGAACGCGTTGCTTGCGCTTTTCCAGGCGTTCGCGTACGGTCTGGACAATCTGTTCTAAGAGGGTCATGGCGGTTTTCTCCTGGCTACGGTGAACGATTGCAAACGACGAGGTCACAAAACACATAGATCGTATCCTAACCTGCGCTTTACTGGCCCCGGCGGGGCCAGTAGTAAGCCCATCGTCCCCTAAATCGCTCATCGTAGCCGGCACGTCGCGCTACCGGATCTGAAACCAGGTCATACCTGAGCACTGCTTGTTTCATGGTGCTATGCAGCGGGTTGACGCGTGACTTCATGGGCTATCTGGTTCGACACGGCAATCAGGCGTTCCAGTCGTTCCAGCGCCGCGCCGCTGTCAATGCTCTCGCGGGCGGCTTCCAGACACGCATGCAGATCGTCTCCAAAGCGGCCGCTCACATAAAGCGCATAGGTTGCATTAAGCAGCACCACGTCGCGGTGCGGACCGCGTACGCCTTCGAGCACCTGGCGCAACAGCCGGGCATTGGTCCGGGCATCACCTCCGCGCAGCTGTTCTTTCGACACCCGTTTCAGTCCCAGCGCCTCCGGCTCAACACGCCCCGTACGGGGCGCCTCGTCCCCCCTCTGGTATTCGTAGGTGGTTGTGGGGGCAGCAAGCGAGAGCTCATCGAGCCCATCTTCGGCATGGACGGCCACCACGTGCTCGGCGTCCAGGCGGGCCAGAATGGCCACCATCGTGGCGGCTACGTCGGACCGAAACGCGCCCACAAGCTGACGACGCACGCCGGCCGGATTGCAGAGGGGCCCCAGAATGTTGAAAAACGTACGCACCCCCAGCGTCCGGCGTATGGGCATTACATGCCGCATGGCCGGATGAAAACGCGGCGCGAAGGCGAAGGCGATGCCTACGTCTTCCAGACAACGCTCGACTCCTTCCGGCCCCAGGTCGATAGCCACACCCAACGCCTCCAGTACGTCGGCCGAACCAGCCCGAGACGATACCGAACGGTTGCCATGCTTGACCACGGTCACCCCGGCTCCTGCACAGACAAAGGCAGCAGTCGTCGAGATGTTGAACGTGCCCGAGCGATCGCCTCCCGTACCGCACAGGTCGATTGCGTGTGGATCATCGACGCGCACGGGCCGGGCATACTGGCGCATCACCCGCGTAAAGCCTACCAGCTCGTCAAGGGTCTCACCGCGTGCCCGCAATCCCATCAGTAGCCCTGCGATTTGCTCAGGCGCTGCTTCGCCGCGCATCATTAGATGCATGGCCGCTTCAGCCTCTTCCTGGGTCAACGTGCGGCCTTCAGCCAGTGCCGTCAGGTAGGGTTGCATGACGCTTTATCGTTGCATTTGCGGGATCGACGTTGCACGCCTATGATGCCATGCCTGCACCTGGCGCAACCAGTTGGCGATCAGACGTGGTCCTTCGGTCGTGAGCACGCTCTCCGGATGAAACTGCACGCCTTCGATCGGATAGGTGCGATGGCGCAGCCCCATGATCACCTCGTCTTCGGTCCAGGCCGTGATCTCCAGCACGTCGGGCAACGTGTCGCGGTCCACCACCAGGGAGTGGTAGCGCGTAGCGGTGAACCCCTGGGCCGCCCCCTCAAACAGCCCGGTTCCTGTGTGGAAAATGCGGCTGGTCTTGCCATGCATAAGCGAAGGAGCATGCACCACACGCCCACCGAAGACTTCTCCGATCGCCTGATGTCCCAGGCATACGCCCAGAATTGGCGTGGTCGGCCCCAGCTCGGCAATGACTGCTTCCGTGATGCCCGCTTCGGCCGGCCGACCGGGTCCCGGCGAGATCAGAATCGCCTCGGGTTGCATGGCCCGCACTTCGTCGAGCGTGACCGCGTCGTTGCGCACCACGCACAGGTCCTGCGTGTGCCGCCCCAGTAGATGCACCAGGTTGTAGGTAAACGAATCGTAGTTGTCGATCACCAGAATCATGACGCCTCCGGTCGATAGGTGGCGTAGTTGAGCCCGACCAGATCCCGCACCTGCTCCATGATCTCCTGCGCACGTTGGCGTCCCTTGCGTCCGCCCTCGCGCAACACATCCATCACATAGTCCGGATGCTTCAACAGCTCCCGCCGCCGCTCTCGGGCTTCGGCAAAGTGTTCGTCGATGAGCCGGATCAGCTCTTTTTTCGCATCACCATAGCCGTAACCGCCTCGCCGGTAAGCTTCGGCAATGCGATTGCGCGTCTCCTCGTCGGCAAACAGCTTGATCAGCGCAAATACGTTACAACGATCTGGATCTTTGGGGGCTTCCAGCGGCGTCGAGTCGGTTACGATCGACATCACCTTTTTGCGCAGCGTCTTGCCTTCGTCAAAGATGCCGATCGTGTTGCCGTAGCTTTTGGACATTTTGCGCCCATCGATGCCGGGCACCACGGCTACTTCTTCCCGAATAAGCGGTTCGGGCACAGGAAACAGAGGTCGATCCGGCGGGCAGAAGGTCCGATTGAAACGTTGCGCGATGTCCCGGCAAATTTCGATGTTCTGCTTCTGATCGGCACCGACGGGTACCAGCGTGCCTCCGTAAATCAGGATGTCGGCCGCCTGGAGTACGGGATAGTTGAACAAGCCGGCGTTGGCCGACAGTCCCTGCGCCACCTTGTCCTTGTAGGCCACGCCTTTTTCGAGCGTGGAGACCGGCACCAGGTTGTAAAAAATCCAGGCCAGCTCAGTCACCTCTGGCACATCGCTCTGCACAAAGAGCGCCGCTTTTTCGGGGTCAAAGCCCAGCGCCAGATAGGTGACGGCCGCCTCGAAAGTGTAGCGCCGCAGCGCCTCGCGGTCGTGAATCGTGGTCAGCGCATGGTAATTGACAATGAAGAAGTACGATTCGTACTGCTCATGCAATTCCAGGTGCTGCCGGATTGCGCCAAAATAGTTACCCAGGTGCAGCTCGCCGGAGGGTTGAATGCCCGAGACCACAATGGTCCGCATAGCTACGCTGTTTGGCGGCACCGTTTGTGGGGATGTTGCGGTTGCACTTGCACTCATGACGCCGTTGCGCTGGCTGGTTTCGGATAACGTCGGGCCACTTTCTGCAAGTAGCGCAAACGTTCTTCACTGTGCTGACGCACCAGGTTGAGCGTAGCTTTGGTACGGATCTGATGGTTCAGCTTAAGCTCTTCTGCGACCAGCTGAAGAAAGTGCTGTTCGGCCTGCAGCAACCGGTGGATCATTTCAGCCGGGTCCGTGCCCAAGTTGAAGTCGTCCGGTTCCATGTCCACCCCACTGTAGGCTGTCCCTCCCGCGCTGAAGACCACCTCGGCCAGCTTGCCAACGTCTACACGGGCAATTTTCTGGAACTGCTCCAGCCGATCGGCCAACTCCGCATTGTCGATCGTACGAATTACGTAATCATGTTGATGATTGAGCGCAATATGCTCGCGGATGAGTGGATTGATCCGCTCGACCGTCTCCTGACGGGAGAGCGACTTTCCAATGCCACCTTTGTTGAAGATCAGTTCTTTCAGCGAAGCCATGGTCGGTTCAGGGTTGGTTTTACAGCAGGCCGGACGCGGCGACGCGCATGGCCTCGACCAGCGCCCGGGCTTTGTTAACGGTTTCCTCGTATTCGCGTTCGGGGTCACTATCGGCTACGATGCCTGCCCCGGCCTGCACATAGATGGTGCCGTTACGGACCACCATGGTACGGATGGCAATGCAGGTGTCCAGGTTGCCTGAAAAATCCATATAGCCCACAGCCCCGGCATAGATACCCCGACGCGTGGGTTCCAGCTCATCGATAATCTCCATGGCCCGTACCTTGGGAGCCCCGCTGACCGTGCCGGCCGGGAAGCATGCTGCCAGCGCATCGAGTGCATCATAACGTGGATCGAGCTCACCGGACACCAGCGAGACCAGATGCATCACGTGCGAATAGTGCACCACAAAAGCGAAACGCTCGACCTGGACCGTACCGAAGCGGCAGACACGCCCCAGATCATTTCGCCCCAGATCGACCAGCATCAGGTGTTCGGCCTGCTCCTTCGGATCAGCCTCCAGCTCAGCCTCCAGCGCTCGGTCCTCTTCGGGCGTGCGTCCTCGGGGTCGTGTGCCGGCGATAGGCAACACTTCGGCCCGCCCCTGCTCGACACGCACCAGTACTTCGGGCGACGAACCGATCAGCGCCAACTCACCGAAATCGATGTAGAACAGGTACGGCGACGGATTGACCTGGCGCAGCGCCCGGTACAGATTGAAGCGATCGCCCGCATACGGCGTGGCGAACCGCTGCGAAAGCACCACCTGGAAGATATCCCCTTCGTAAATATAGGCTTTGGCGCGGCAGACCGCCTCGCAGAAGGCCTGGCGGGTGAAGTTCGAGGCAAGCGGTGTCTCGGGTAGCGCGACCGGTTCAGGCACTTCCAGCGATGCCTGTGCCAGGGTGTTGGTCAGCCCATCCAACCGGGTAACGGCTTCGTCGTAGGCGATCCGTAGATCGGTGTCGGGCGCCACAAAGACACCGGCCATGAGCACAAGCTGGTGCCGCACGTGGTCAAAAGCTACAACGGTGTCGTAGAAGTTCCAGCAGGCCTCAGGCAATCCCAGATCATCAGGCGGTGAAGAGGGCAGGTGTTCCAGCTGCCGGATCATGTCGTAACCCAGGTACCCCACAGCCCCCCCGGTAAAGCGCGGAAGCTCAGACACCTGCACCGGATGATACCGGCGGAGCAGCCGCCGCATGGTGTCGAAAAAGCCCTCGGTCGCCCTCTCAGGCTCCGCATCCGACCGTCTGAGCACCACCTGTCCGTCGCGTACCTCTACGGTCAGGTATGGCCGCACGCCCAGGAACGAATAGCGTCCCAGCTTTTCGCCGCCCTCGACGCTTTCCAGCAGGAAGGCACCGGGTTCATGCCCGCGCAGCTTCAGAAAGGCCGACACCGGCGTGAGCAGATCAGCCCCCAGCCGTCGAAAGACCGGCACGAACAGGTGGGTGTGGCCGGCGGCCCGGTGCGCGTCGATCAACCTGTGGAACGCCTCGAACGTCATAGGACCTAACGAAAAAAGCCCACCGCCAAGCTCGCGGTGGGCCGTCTTGTCTTCCGTAACAGGATGCACCATCAGGCACGTGCGCGGCCCACCGCGGCGGGGGTAAACCACCACCAGCCGTAATAGTGGGCGCTATGATACGCAACGTGCCGCATCGTGGCGCTAAAGATACAACGCAGATGCCCTGTTCCACAAGCCTTTCTTTGAAAAATCGGCAAACGATGGTAACAGCTTAAGCAATCGATAACCCGGCTCCCGTTGCACAGGCGACAGCTCAACACGCTGACCACATCCAGCTCTCCTCTGAGCTATCAGCCAGCGCGCCCGTCAACCGATGCGCCTTTCTTCCCATAAGCTGCTGAAATTTCAGTCATTCCTCCCCCATCGCCCCCCTTGACATTGTGTGTGGGTGTGTGTGTGTTAATTTGGGGGTGCGGTCGGTCGTCCGGCCCGCACCCCCGACGGCCGGCCCGGGACCCATCGGGTGCGAACTACAAAGCACAAAGGAGGTGGGTTATGAAGCGCCTGCTACTTCCCATCGCCCTGATTTTCTCGTTGCTAGGCAGCCTGTTGTTGCTTGACACCGCAACACGCACGGAAGTAGTTACCAACGCAGCTGCTCTGATCACACCTACGGAAGCCTGTGCAGGAGGCTGCGCAGAAGCCGACTGCCCTAGTAGTGGCGCTCCATGTTGCGAAGAGTCG